>DMYM01000234.1:0-621 GCA_003483645.1 Verrucomicrobiales bacterium | reverse complement strand
AATAGGAGAAAAAGTTCCACCACCCCACCCGGCAACCGGGCCTCAATCCCCCACCCGCCGACACCGACAAAGGCATTGCCGCAACCGCATCAGATCAACCTTCGCCCGGCGGATCATCCCTGCCTGCAGGATCCCGAACCTGATCAGACCTGGAAGCGGCTCCTCCTCCACCGGTGAGATTGCTCTTCCCCCGGTCCGGCCGCCTCACAATTAATTCCAGGACAACGATCAGGAGTCCGCCCGCCAACATCAACCCGACCGCGACCCACGCCGATCCCGCTCCCAAGTCCGGCAGGTGCCAGTTTTCAAATCCGATGATCTTCTCCTTCACCTCCCCATCGCGAACAAACTCCTCCCTGAGGGTGTCCTTCCAGGGCCAGATGATGGCGAGCGATCCCGCCACGAACCCGGTGATGAGCGCCATCACAATGTCGTGCCAGGTGTGGAAAAGCCAGCTCAGCACCCTCGCCAGCGCCACCAAGCCCGCTAACGCGCCTATCCCAAAGGGCACAAGGATCCTGAGACCGGCCCCAATCTCACCGCTGGTGAGGTCATTGACCGCGTCGATCATGATGAGTTTGTAGGTCCCCATCAAGAGCAGGACGAACGATCCACTCAGAC
>DMYM01000408.1:539-9084 GCA_003483645.1 Verrucomicrobiales bacterium | reverse complement strand
CTGTTGCGCGTGGAGGAGAGCAAGGATCCGAAGGAACGCAACGGGAAGAATGTCGCGAATCTGAAGAAGGAGATCCTGAAGCAGGCCGGGGCTCTGAAGGCGATGCTCGCGGAGGAAGAGGCCCATGAGGCGAGCCTGGATGCGGTGCGCTGGAAGACCCCCATTGAAGCATATTCCTCCCTGATCGCTACCCGTGATGTTGTCTTTGCGGGCGGCCAGGAATTTGTTGTCGCCCTGTCCGCCGAGCACGGGAAGGAGTTGTGGCGGGCGCCCATTCATGGAAAAGCCGCCGGCCTGGCCGTGGCGGGTGGCAAGTTGCTCGTGTCCTCCGATTCGGGACGCATTTATTGCTTTGGCACGGGAGAGGCGCCGGAGGATGCGGTTGTTCCACAGGCTCCTTCCAAGTTTGCAGGTGGCACCGATGCCCAGCGAGCGGGGATCGCAGGTGTTCTTCACGAAGTGACCAAGGCGCTTCCCCGCGGTGGTGGATATGCTCTCGTGGCAGGCCTCGAGACGGGGGAACTGGCCTGGGAGTTGATGCACAAGGCCGGACTGAAGGTCATTGCCATTGACCCTGATGCCCAGGTGGTGGCGAAAGTGAGAAAGGCTCTTGGTGCGACTGGAGTCTACGGTTCCAGCATTCATGTTCTGCACGGTGCCACCGAACAATTGCCCAACTATTTCGCCAACGTGGTAGTCTCTGAAAGTGCGCTCTTCTCGGGTAAGGTTCCCTACGAACCGGAAGAAATTGCGAGCAAGGTTCGTCCGCTCGGGGGCACTGTCCTTATCGGGCAACCACCGGGAAGTGATCCCAGGGTTGCCATGAGTGCTGATGATGTGAAGATGTGGCTGGACCGGTTGAAACTAGGGGTGCCCGCCGAGTCGGCCGGGGATGTCCCGTGGGGCAGCGTTTCGCGCGGCGCGCTGAACGGGGCCGGGAGTTGGACTCACCAGTATGGGACTTCCGGGAACACCGGGTTCAGCAACGAGAAGCGGCTGACTGCCCCATTGGGAGTGCTCTGGTATGGCGCGCCCGGTCCGACCGAGATGATCAACCGCCACTCGCAGGGGACGCCGCCGGTCTCGCTGGACGGACGCATGTTCATCGTGGGAGAAAACGTCCTCCTGGCCTATGATGCTTATAACGGGTCCAAGCTCTGGGAGGCCTCTTATGAGGGACAGACCCGCTATCGGACGCAGTCGGTCCCGGGAAACATCGCCGCAGACAGGAATGGCGCCTTTCTGGCCACCAAGAACGTGTGTTACCGCTTTCATCCGGAGACCGGTGAGGTTCTCAATCTTTTCGAGATCCCAAAGGGGATCAGGAAAGCGAGCAGCACCTGGAGTTATCTGGGAATCCATGATGGAATCGTGATTGGGAGCATGTCGGCATCCCTGATTCCGGGCTCCGGCCGCAGTCGCTATTCGAAGGCGCTCTTTGCCTACGAAGCCGTCAGCGGAAAGCATCTCTGGACCTACATGGGGGACTCGATCTCACAAATGACGATCGCGGCAGGAGACGGCCGTGTCTTTCTCGTGGATGGCAGAATGACTACCGAGCAATTGGAAGAACGCCTGAAGCAGGATCGCTCTCACCTGGCCAAACTGACAGGAACGGCGAGGGAGAAGGCTGAGAAGAGGATAAAGGCTGCGGACCGAAAGCTCGCGGTCGCTCTCGATCTGAAAACAGGCAATGAACTCTGGTCCAAGGTGCTCGATTTCACCAACTGCACGGGACTGAGCAGGGGGGCCGGTGAACTCATGATGATGTATCATGATCAGGCCCTGATCTTCGCAGGAGCCAGCGGAAACGGACATTACTGGAAGCAGTTTCTCGCGGGCGAATTCAAGCAACGCAAGCTCGCGGTGGTGGATGCTTCCACCGGCAGGGAACTATGGCACAAGGACGCGAATTACCGTATCCGCCCATTGGTGATGGGTGAGACCATTGTGGCCGAACCGTGGGCCTATGACCTGCGCACGGGCAAGCAGAAGACACGCAGACATCCCACCACCGGAGAGGAAAGCCCTTGGGAGTTTCTCCGCATGGGGCACCACTGTGGACATGTCTCTGCCACCGAAAATCTTCTGTTTTTCCGGAGTGGCTCGACAGCCTATTACGATCTGAAGAGTGACGCGGGGGTCAGTCATTTCAGTGGCATGCGTACCGGGTGCACCATCAACATGATCCCGGCAAACGGTCTATTGCACATTCCCGAAGCGAGTGCGGGTTGCCAATGCCTCTTCGCTATCCAATCGACGGTGACGCTGGAACCTGTGGGAGAGGAACGCGATCGTGCCTGGGGGATTTTTGCCACTCCCGGCCCGGTCCTCCCCGTGAAGCATCTTCACCTGAACTTCGGCGCGCCAGGAGACAGGCGTGATCATGACGGAAACCTGTGGCTTTCCTACCCGAGGCCCCGGTCGGACAGCCGGATCGCTCCCTTGGAGCTCAACCTGGATCTCGAAGTCAATGGGAGCGAGTCAACCACCACCTACATGCGCACCGCCGAAACGAGAAATATCAAGGGGACGGACAAGTCGTGGGTTTATTCATCGGGTTACGAGGGTATTGAGAAGCTGGGAGTCGCAGTGATTGGTCCGGACCACAAGGCTGGCCTCTACACCGTGCGTCTGCACTTTGCGGAATTGGAGGAAAGCGAGAAAGAGTTGAGGAAGTTCGACATCTCCCTCCAGGGCAAGGTTGTGGAGAAGGATCTGGAACCGCGTACTGCTGCAGGAAGCCCAAGAAAGGCGATTGTCCGGGAATTCAAGGATGTGGAAATCTTCGAATGGCTGGAGATCGGTCTCACTCCCCATGCCGATTCAGCGAGGTCCCCTACCCTGGCAGGGTTGCAGATTATCCGGACCGGAGATTTGTCCAAACCGAAGCCCATCTCCTATCGATATCCTCCGGAGTGGCCGAAGGATAAGCCCGAGATCGTGCTCAAGGCCGTTGCCGATAGTCGTGTTTCCCTGAAGGAGAAGGACCGGAATGAAGCCAGCAATGAAAACCTCACCATCGATGGTGGAGCGGACTCCATGAATGACAGCGCCTATTCGATGCTCTACCTGAAGTTCGACCTGAGCGGAGTGCCAGGCCAGCCGGTCGCCATGAAGTTGCGTCTCAAGTGCCTCGGAGCGGGAAGCAGGAAGGTGGGCGACATTTACCAGACGGAAAGCGACTGGGAAGAGAGTGGGATCACCTTCAACAAACAACCCCAGCGTGGTGTGCGGGTCGGACGGATCGGCAAAGTTGGGGAGAAAGCACGCCTGGAGAAGCGGTTGATCTTCATCGATGACGGGGTCGAAGAGTTTTCTCTCCTGTTGCAACCGACTTCGACGGATGGAATTCGCTTCGGTTCCCGAGAGAGCAAGACACCCCCGGAGCTCGTGGTGGTGTATGAACCGGAGTAGTCCGTTGGCCTTGAGAACCGGATAGCGGGGCCTTCCATGAGAACACCCGGACATAGCATTCTTCTCGGCGTCACTGTGTTCACGAGCATGAGCGTTTCTCTTCTCGCCGTGCCCGCAAAATGGAAACCTCTACTGTCCGACTACTGCTTCGACTGTCACGACGCCGCCAGTGAGAGGGGCGGCATCGATCTGGAGACTGCCCTTGAGCAGCCCCTCGGAGAGAGGACGGAAATCTGGGAGAAGGCGGTTCGGCAACTACAGACTCGCCTGATGCCACCGGTTGACAAGGACCGCCCCTCGGAAGCCGAGTATTCCCAATTGGTCGAGTCGCTCGAGAAAGCGCTTGATGTCCACGCCTCCCGACACCCGAATCCCGGACGGAGCGAGTCGTTGCGGCGCCTGACACGCAACGAGTACCAGCGGGTAATCCGCGACCTGCTCGCGCTTGAGATCGACGCGACCTCGCTCCTGCCGCCGGATCAGGCGAGTCACGGCTTCGACAATGTGACGGTGGGCGATTTATCTCCGGCCCTGCTCGACCGCTACATCAGTGCGGCGCAAAAAATAAGCCGCCTGGCGCTGGGCCGGGTGGGAAGCTCGCCGGACGGGAGGACGGTGCGACTCCGCCCGGATTTCACCCAGGAAGGCCATGTCAAGGGCCTGCCCTTCGGGACGCGTGGTGGCACGTTGATCCGGCACACCTTTCCGCGAAGTGGCGACTACATCATCCGCCTCAACCTGATGCGCGATCGCGATGAGAAGGTGGAGGGGATTAACGGCGTTCATGAACTTCAGGTTCTGCTTGACGGAGAAGTGGCGGCCTCATTCGAGGTGCGGCCACCCAAGAACCGGAGCGACCACACCAAGGTCGATGCTCATCTGTTGGCCCGAATCAGGGTGCAGGCCGGGTCCCGTGAACTCGGCGTGACCTTTGTGAAGACGCCCTCGGATCTTATCGAAACCCTGCGTCAGCCCTACGAGGCGGCATTCAACACGCATCGCCATCCGCGCCGTTCTCCGGCAGTTTACCAGGTCACGATCACCGGACCGTTCGAAGCGGGGGAAGCAGGGGAAACGGCTAGCCGGGAGCGGATTCTTGAAGGACTCGCCGCGCAAGACGAGGCTGGTGCCAGGGAGTTGTTGCGAACGCTCCTGCGCCGGGCGTATCGCGGCCTTGCCGATGACGGGGATCTGGTCCGCGCCCTGCAGTTTTATCGCGAGGGTAGCGAATCCGGGGGATTTGAGGCTGGAATCGAGTCCGCCCTGGCGGCGATTCTCGTGAGCCCGAAATTCCTGTTCCGGGTGGAGCGCGATCCGGAGGGAGCCAGACCCGGATCGCCCTATGCCCTGGACGACTTCGAAATTGCCTCGCGCCTTTCGTTCTTCCTGTGGAGCAGCATACCGGATGACGCCCTGCTCGATTCGGCGGCGGGCGGGGAGTTGAGCAAGCCGGAAGAAATGGCGAAACAGGTGCGGCGTTTGCTGGTGGATCCTCGCTCGCGTTCGTTGATCGAGAACTTCGCCAGCCAGTGGCTTTACTTGCGCAACCTGGACTCAATCACTCCCGACGGCCGGCTCTTCCCGGACTTCGATGACAACCTGCGCCAGGCCATGCGGCGCGAGACCGAGCTGCTCTTCGCAAGCGTTCTGCGCGACGACCGGAGTGTGCTGGATCTACTGAACTCCGATCACACCTACCTGAACGAGCGGCTTGCGAAACACTACGGCATTCCGCATGTCTACGGGGAGCGTTTCCGGCGGATTGAGCTCGGTGCTGACAGCCAGCGGGGAGGAATCCTGCGTCACGGAAGCATCCTGACCGTCACGTCGTATGCCCATCGCACTTCGCCGGTCCTGCGGGGACACTGGGTCCTCAAGAATCTCCTCGGAACGCCCCCACCGCCTCCGCCCCCGGATGTTCCGTCGCTGGAGGACAATACCGTCGATGCTTCGCTGCCGGTGCGACAACGACTCGCGGTGCATCGCGAGAACCGGTCCTGCGCAAGGTGCCACAACCCGATGGATCCGATTGGATTCGCCTTCGAGAACTTCGACGCCGTGGGGCAGTGGCGAACGCGTGAAAGCGGGCAACCCGTCGATGCGACCGGCCGTCTGCCGGATGGGACACGATTCGATGGTGTTGCCGGGCTCGAGGAAGGGCTCTTGAAGCGCCCCGAGCTCTTTGTGCGTACCCTGACCGAGAAACTGCTCGTTTTCGCCCTCGGCCGCGGGATCGAGCCCTCCGATGCCCCGGCGGTGCGGAAAATCGTGCGCGGAGCGGCGGAGGAAAACTACCGCTTTTCGGCGATTATATTACAGATTGTCGCGAGCGATCCGTTTACCATGCGGATGACCAAGTCCCAGAACATCCCGTGAACTTCCTCACCAAAAAGGCTCTTCCGCGTCGCACCGTCCTGCGGGGCTTCGGCGCCACGATGGCCCTGCCCCTGCTCGACGCCATGATTCCGGCTGCGACGGCGGCAATCGCGACCCCGGCCAAGCCGGTGCGTCGCCTGGGTTACGTATTCATGCCGATGGGGGCCGACCTCAGCCGCTGGACGCCGGAGGGGGCAACGCTGGACAAACTTTCGCCGATCCTGAAGTCCCTCGCCCCGGTGAAGGACAAGGTGAACATTCTCACCAACCTCGAACTGCGTCCCGCCTATCCCGGGTCGCATGCAACCTCGAACTCGGCCTTCCTCAGCGCGGCGAGGGCCAAGCTCACCGAGAGTTCGGACTACTATCTCGGGACGACCGCCGACCAGATTGCCGCGAAGGAGATCGGGCAGGCCACACAGTTGCCCTCGCTGGAATTGGCGATGGATATGATGGAGACCGTCGGGCAGTGCGACAACGGTTATGCCTGTGTCTACCAGAACAACCTTTCGTGGTCCACGCCCACTACTCCGCTGCCGGCGGAGGCACACCCACGACTCGTGTTCGAGAATCTTTTTGGTGCCGGGGGGAGCAAAGCCGAACGGCAGGCCGCGCTGAAGCGTCGCGCAAGCCTGCTTGATTTCGTCAAGGAGGACATGGCGGCCCTGAAACGCGACCTCGGTCCGGAAGACCGCACCAAGGTGGACGGCTACCTCGACACGGTGCGCGAAGTCGAACGCCGGATCCAGAAAGCGGAGGCAGACGTCTCCGAGAATCCGCTGCCGGATCTCGACCGGCCAGTTGGAGTTCCCCCCTCCTATGCCGACCACGCCCGCCTGATGTTCGATTTGCAGGTGCTCGCTCTTCAGGGAGACGTGACGCGCGTCATCACTTTTCAACTGGCCCGCGAGACCAGCAATCGAACCTATCCCGAGCTGGGAGTTCCCGATCCGCATCACCCGTTGACTCACCACGGCAATGATCCTGCCAAGATCGCCCGGATGGCGAAGATCAATACCTTTCACGTGTCGCTCTTCGCGGAGTTTCTCAAAAAGCTCGATGCGATCCGCGAGGGAGAAGGTTCGCTGCTCGACAACTCGCTTTACCTGTACGGAAGCGGGATGGGAAACCCGAACAAGCACGACCACGTCAATCTCCCGACCCTGGTGGCGGGCGGCGGCGCATCGGGCATCAGGGGCAACCGGCACATTCACTTCAAGGAGGTGACGCCGTTGGCAAACGTCCACCTCACCTTACTCGAGCGCGTCGGGGTACATCTCGAGAAATTCGGCGACAGTGATGGTTTCATCGAAGAGCTGGCGGTATAGCCTGCTGGCGCTCGCCGGCCTTGTTCTGCCGGGGCTGGTGGTGGCGTCGACGGACGACAGGAACGCCCTGCACCTGGCGGTTTACGAAGAACGGGTCGCGGAGGCGAAAGCGCTGCTGGCAAAGGGCGCCGATGCGAGGGCAGCCAATCGCTATGGGGTGACCCCGCTGAGCCTGGCCTGTGCGAATGGCAATGCGGAGTTGGTGACGGCCCTCCTCGAGGCCGGGGCAGATGCCAACCGCGAGGGCAACGGCAGCGAGATTCCCCTGATGATCGCGGCCCGCACCGGAACTGGGGCAGTGGTGGAGAAACTCCTGATGGCCGGAGCAAAGATCAATGCGAGCGATCGGAAGGGGCAGACCGCGCTGATGTGGGCGGCGGTGGAAGGTCATGCCGAAGCGGTGAAGATTCTGCTCGCGGCAGGGGCGGATCACACAGCAAAGCTGAAGTCCGGATTCAACCCTTGGTTCTTTGCCGCGCGCCAGGGGCATCGGGCCGTGCTCGAGATCCTGCTTGCCGATGGTGCGGACGTGAATGCTGCCATGGTGAACAGAGGAGGCGGGGGACGAGCACCCAGGAAGGGAACGAGTGCCCTGATCCTTGCGGTCGAGAATGGGCACTTTGAGCTGGCGGCACGGCTCCTGGAGGCCGGGGCCGATGCCAATGACATGAGATCGGGATACTCACCCCTGCACGTCCTGACCTGGGTCCGCAAGCCACGGCGCGGAGACGGGATCGATGGCGCGCCCCCACCGCGGGGGTCCGGCGACGTGACCAGCCTGGAGTTTGCGGAACTCCTCGTGAAGAACGGTGCGAAGGCAGATGCCAAACTGGGGCGAAACATCCGTGGTGGCGACGGGGTGGGCCGGGCAGGAGCGACACCTTTCCTGCTCGCGTCGAGGACGGCCGACCTGCCGTTGATGAAGTTTCTGATCGAGCACGGCGCGGACCCCCGCAGGCCAAACGACCAGGGTCGCACACCGCTCCTGGCCGCGACCGGAGTCATGCTCGGACCGGAAGCCGACGAGGCGGCCAGCGAGGACGAGGCGATCCTGGCGGTCAACTACCTCGTGGAGCTTGGAGCCAACATCAACATCACCGACAAGAACGGAGACACGGTCATGCACGCCGCAGCCTGCAAGCAGTCACCCAGGCTTGTGCGCTTGCTTGCGCAGGAGGGCGCCGACATCAAGGTCTGGAATCAAATGAACAAGCAGGGCCGGACCCCGCTTCTGATCGCGCAGGGATTCCGAAATGGAAACTTCAAACCGTCCGACGTCACCATCGCGGCCCTCTCCGAGGTGATGCGCTCCGCCGGGGTCAAACCTCCCGAGGCGCCTCCGCGCCCCGTGGTTGGGAAAAAGGAAAACTACCGGAAGTAGCGAGAGTGAATTGGGCAGGAATCCCGCGCCATAAGGGCAGCAT
>DMYM01000408.1:0-201 GCA_003483645.1 Verrucomicrobiales bacterium | reverse complement strand
AGAGCTCTAACGAAAATAAAAGCCGCTCCCCTTTCCTTGCATAACATATTGATGATCAATCCGTTAATCTGACGAAGAAGATCATGCAAGGCAACCGTCACAAGGGGGGAGCTAGCTCTGAATATTTGCCAAGGTAAGAGTGATCCCTGGCTACCCGTGTTGATTTTTTCATGCAAGGATGGCCACATTTGTGCCGCAATG
>DMYM01000266.1 GCA_003483645.1 Verrucomicrobiales bacterium | reverse complement strand
ATCTTCCTGATGGGACCGAAGATGATGCAGAGTGGGATCTAACACCGGAAAACCATGCAACTGACCCAATTCGACCGCTGGCTCCGGGAGAAGTTCATTTACCGGACTCACATTTATACGATGAGACTCCCGGAATCGGGAGTGCCTTCGCAGGTATTAATCGAGGAACTGGAAGAGTCGCCCACCCGGCGCTACCGCTACCGGTTGATCGTTAATGCCAGGCGGGACCTGGAGACCCTGCTGGCCGTCCTTCGAAAAGGAAACCAGATGTTTGCCACCAGGGTAGTGGAGGGTAATCCCTGGTACAAGCCGATCATTGCACCCGAGGGGAAGAGCTTCTTCTTCCGGATCTTCTGGTGGGCGGTGGTCGTAGTGGTCGCATTCACCGTGCTTACCCTGGGCTACACGGTCATCACCAATGAGGAACTCAAGACCGAGATCATCGAGTCCCTGGATCTCTTGAGGGACAGGTAGTCCACATCATCAACGCAAAACCATACCAGCCATGAACAGACATCCTCATCAAACACCACTCCGGGCGGGGGTCACTCTCATCGAGTTGACGGTTGTCATCTTCATCATCCTCAGCATCATGGGAGCGACGATGTACTTTGCCGGCAATATCGGCGAGTGGAACAAAGGCAAGAAGGCCTCTGCGGATCTGCGGGAAGTATACGTGGCGCAACGCTCCTACCTCGCTGACCACCCGAGGAAGGCGGTTGATTCGATAACGACCAATGACCTGATCCCATACCTTCCGAGTGGTGGCTCCGCTCTTCCCAGGGTGGAGGATCTCAACGGTAACAGCCTTTCCTATGATGTGACCAAGTCGCCACCGATTCTGACGGAAGCGGGTGGTGGAGTGTATGATCCTTCCGGATCCTCTACGGATTCCCTCTGGGACGTGGGTGAATGATAAAGGCGGTTCCATATCTGTTGCTGGCTCTGGCGTCCCTTCCCTGCCTGACGCCGGGGACGAGTATCGCCCAGGAGGATTCCCTTCCTCCGGGGTTCCGCTTTGTCGGGAACTACAGATTCGACAAACGGATGAAGATCCGCGATGGCGCATCCTTCAACGTAAGGAGCAAGGCCTTCTTCTGCCGCGCCTACACCGATGGGATCACGGTTCGAGTTTATGGTGAAAGGGCGACAGAGGCCTACACCTCTTTCACGATTCATCGCAATGATGGCATTCTGACTGGTGCTGGAACGGACAAGATGGAGACTGTTCCGGGGTTGCAGGCGTACTCCCTGGTCGGAAACATTCTCCGGCAGCTTACGCTCACTGAGGAACGGTTGGTCCTGACCAAGTTTCCCGCTCTCTCGGATGTCGTGGAGATCACCTACGCAAACCGACGTATCACGGTTAGCCACAACAAGTAAATGGTCCCTCCCTGATTCAGTATGAGCGAAAGCATTTCCAGGTTAAGTTCGGTCGAGAGTGAGAGGATCCTGGCAAATGTGAAGTCGGGAACGGAATCCCTTGAAAGGCCGGATCAATGCGCCTGTCAGCGTTGTGGACTGTATCGCTGGTATCCGCCCATGATGCTCATGACCACTGCCCTGGCAGCAGTCTTTTGCTGGATGTACATTACCAAGCCGGTCTTTCTGTCGACGCCTGCGCATCAACCATTGAACACCCGGCCTGCAATTCAGGAAAAGCGACCGGTCCGGGAGGATGAACCCACTCCTCATACTGCGGGAGGTGGGAATCTGGATCCGGCCATTGCCACACTCCCGGGAGATCCGGCGCCGACAGACGATTCATCTGCAAGGGACGAGATTCCGGGAGAAGAACTGAAACCACTGATCGTGAAGCGGCAGGGTCCTGCCCTCTTCCGGGCGATTCCACCCGACGAGATGCCTGAGCGAAGGGAGATTACGGTGGAGGCTCCGGGGTTGGCGGCTGCAGCGGAAGCAGGTAGCGAACAGGATGAGAATCAGGTTCCGGAAGAAGACGTCGTGAGCCTGGTGGCCGGTGGGGAAGGAGGTCAGAACAGCAGCTCTGAGGAGTTCCGCGTTCACGCATCCTTCATGGCCGAATTTTTGTCCGTGCAACAGAAAGGTGACAGCCAGCTGGATCTCAAGCCATGAAAAGTCCTCTCTTTCAACTGGTGACCAGTGGTGTGGCGCTTGGCCTCATGTGTGGAGCGGTCACGATCCATGCGGTTCATGTGATGGGCGCAAGGCAATTGACCGGGAACGGCCAATGGATTGCGGGAGATGGTTCCGGTTTGGATTCCGTTGAGGGAGCGAAGATTGTTCCTGCTTCTGGCAGCGGGGGGAAGAACCAGTTGCCGGTCTCTGGTTCCCGCGATGAGGATACGGCCACCCTCCAGGCCTTGCGGGAAATCGTGGCACGGCTGCAGGAACTGAAGTCCGAGAATACGGAGTTGCAGGGTGCCAACAGGGAACTCCAGGAGCAGTTGGAGGAGACCAACCGGGATTTGAGTGAACTTCAGTTTCGCGTGGATACGCACAGCGAGTCTTTCCGGCCGTTGAGGGCATCTTCCGGGATCGGTTCGATCCTTCGAAATTCGATCAGTCCCGGCAACACGCTTCATCCCCTCCTGCCCCCCAAGGAGTAGTCAGTTCTTCTTCCTCGTGAATTGCCACCCTCTGTTTTCCGGTGAACGTAGCGGGAGCATGAAGGAAGCCAGTCCCCGGTAAGTCACGGCCGGGGTGTGACACATCCAGCCTCCAGTCGTCCCGCGGGTGATCTTCCAGGAGTGGATCATTTCCTCGACGGATTAATCCATGGACCTGATGGGCAGCCAGGAAGGCTCATGCAACCGCTCTTCCGGGTGAGCATACACGCTTGCCGGGGACAGACCGGGTTTGCCGATCGTTCGAGATCCACCGGGTGAGGGACTGGTAAGCCTGATGGGTTGCACCAGGGGTCAGAGCCTTGAGTTTTCCGGGCCTCAGTCAACCTGCTCGATGACCACGAGCCAGTTCATCTGCGTGATGGGGGGCAACTGATCGGGGTCGGTAATGGAATAAAGGTCGGCTTCGATCTTGTTGGTGGACACTTCGTCATCGGCGCCGGACCGGAGATCGAGAGGTCGGACGGCACTGCTTCTGTCTTTTCCAGCATGATTGATCTGCCCCTTCAGGGCTATGTTCATGACCTGGTCTCGAATTCCGAAACGCTTTTCAGGTGTGAAGAGCGAGATTGGAGGGAAGATTTTCTTCCCGTCTTCATCGATGCGGCTGGCCGTGATGTTGACATCATTGACGAGATACATCCGGAAGGGAGTAACCAGGGAGAAACCCTTCGTGAAGGCAGTGAAATCCCTTGTGTCCCGCAGGATGAGGGAGATGTCGGTGGACAGGCTGGGGATGTTCGGCTTGCCGATCCTGATGTTGTCCCGGTAGTTCGCGTTGATCATGAGGGAATTATTCACTGCCAGGGGATCGGCTCCAAGGGACTCAAGGTAGGTGGCCAGCCTGCCGATGTAGACCGCGAGGGTTCGGCGTTCAAGTCGGGTGGTCTCGAGGTGGAAGGGGAAGGTCGAGCCCTTAGGGGAGTCCTGAGTTGGCCAGTTGTTACCCCGTGTGAAAAGGGCCGTCCTTTCGATCCCACCAGTGAGATAAGTGAAGGAGATTGAGGTTGGGGTCTGATCCTCGGGGGAAATCACGTCTTCCACCCGCAGTTTCATGACGGTCTGCAGGGCGGGCCGGCTGTAGTAGTTCCATCCTGTCGGAGAGGCGGAGTTGTAGTCGGTGGCATCCTCCAGATCGTCAAAGATCTCCAGACCGCGCGTGATCGGGAGGAAGGCCACAAGACCTGAGTCCGAGGAGTTGGAGAGAGGGAAGAAGCTGGCATTATCTGCCTCGTATTGTTCGCGGGAGGGGAGATCGCCTGTGAAGTTGTCGAGCGCGACGCCTCCGACCGAGGA
>DMYM01000027.1:14112-17325 GCA_003483645.1 Verrucomicrobiales bacterium | reverse complement strand
GAAGGCCGGACGCGTGACCGACGATCGACCGGAGGCGCCCGGCACGCTGGAGTCGCATTACGCTCCGGGTGTGCCGGTCCTTCTCTTTGACGACCCCGGAGAGTTCGAGCCGGAAGAGGGCAGGAACTACGCCCTCCTGAGTTACCGGGGCGATCCACGGGACGGCTATCTTGAGCGCCATGCGTGGACCAGGGTGGAAGTCCTCAGCCCCGGGAAGGGAAAGCTGGCAGAAGCGGCAGTGCGCTTCTTTTTCGCCATGCGGGCCCTCGATACCGAAGGAATCGACGCGATCGTGGCCGAACCGGTGAGCGATGTGGGGCTCGGTTCCGCCATCATGGATCGCCTGCGACGTGCAGCGGCCAAGTCATCCTGAATCCAGTGGTTCCGAGTATGGTCATTGAACAACGGGCCTGATTCGGGCATTCTAGGCCCGGATGTTGCGGGCGATGATGACGGTGTCCGGGCTCACTCTGGTGAGCCGGATTCTGGGATTCCTGCGAGATATTCTGATTGCCCGGTTCATGGGGACCGGTCCGGTTGCGGATGCCTTCGTGGCGGCCTTCCGGTTTCCCAACATGTTCCGGCGCATCTTTGGGGAAGGAGCCTACAATGCCGCCTTCGTGCCGCTCTTTGGACGGAAACGGGAAGAGGAGGGGGAGGAGACTGCAGTGGGCTTCGCGCGCAACACCTTTTCCGCCCTGGTCTGGGTGGTCGGGATTCTGACCCTGGTCGCGATTCCCTGCATGCACTGGCTCATGATGGCGGTAGTGCCCGGGTTCCTGCCCAAGTATGAGGAGGACCTGGGCTCCATCGGACCCGGACAGGCCTTTTATGAACGCAAGGTCAATACAAGGGGTGCACGGGAGATTTATTTCCAGGTCACGGGGGAATCGGAGGCTGCGGTGAGGCACTGGTCGGCGCGTACGAGGCTGGAGGACATGCGCTTCGTCGATGCCGACGGGAATGAGTTTCGGCTGCTGGCCAGGCTGGACGCGAAGGAATCTCACATGACCCTGGGGGAAGATCAGGTCGTGGACTCCAGCGGCTTCATCCGGACCCGTCTCGACTTGAGTGCTGACAGCCACAGTGGTGTCGGGCGCGAGGTGGATCCGCGGGAACGGTTCTTTCCGAGAGAAGGAGAAAAGATCCTGGCGGTTGTCCACGGACTGGAATCCGGCGGTTTGGCACGCATCGTGTTGCCCGAGAAACACCGACTGGAATCGTTCCATGTGCGGGTGGCGATCGAGCCGGCATCCGGCGGTGCGGACGTTCCGCAAGCCACCCTGCGACTCTACCACAATCATCCCGACAATTTCGATCTCACGGTGGCGCTCTCGCGCATCATGTTCTGCTACCTGTTCTTCATGGCGCTGGTGGCGCACCTGAGTGGCGTGCTCAATACCTTCAAGCACTTTGCCATGCCGGCGGCCGCGCCCATCCTGCTCAACATCGTGCTGGTGAGCGCACTGGGACTGATCTGGATGATGCGCTGGGAGGGCGACCTTGAGATTGGGAAGACCCTTGCCTGGGGCGTGGCGTTGGCCGGGGTTCTGCAGTTTGCCGCCCTCTGGGTGACCTGTAGCCGTGCCGGGGCCGTCATGGTGCCCCACAAGCCGCTGTGGAATCCCGAACTGAAGAAACTCCTCCTCCTGATGGGGCCGGGTGTGATTGCGGCTGGAATCCAGCAGGTCAACCTCCTGGTGGGTGGCATCATTGCCTCCTTCCAGCAGGGAGCGATTTCCACGCTCTATTACGCCGACCGGGTCAACCAGCTTCCCTTGGGGATGATCGGGATTGCCCTGGGCGTGGTACTCCTGCCCGAAGTAACGCGGCTCCTCCGCAGCGGCCGCGAAAGCGAGGCGGCGGACAGTATCCTGCGCGGCATGAAATTGGCCATGCTGCTGACCCTGCCTGCCACCGCCGCCATGATTGCCATTCATGAACCATTGATCGGAGGACTCTTCGCGGGGGACAAGTTTGATGCGGAAGATGTCAGCAAAACGGGCTGGGCCCTGGCGGGATTCGCTCTGGGACTGCCCGGCTATGTTCTGATCAAGGTGCTGCAGCCGTCCTACTTCGCGCGCGAAAACACCAAGGCACCCATGATCATGGCGGGAGTGGCGGTGGCGGTGAACATCGTGTGCAGCCTGATCCTTTTCAATCTCCTGCGGCCCACCGGCTACGGCCACGTGGGGATTGCGATCGCGACTGCAATCTCCGCCTGGGTGAATGTCGCCCTTCTCTGGCGTGGAATGGATGGATTCGTGAAGATCCCAGCCGATGAGTGGAAGAGACTGATCCGCATGGTCCTGGCCAGCGTGGTGATGGGAGGAGTGGTCTGGCTCGCGGGGGTGGCCCTGGGTCCCTGGTTGTCCGGGACGCAGGGGCAGAAGATCGTGGCCCTGGCCCTGATCGTGGGCACGGGCATGACGGTGTACGGCATTCTTGCCCTCGCGATGCGGGCGACGTCCCTGGCGGCGCTCAGGACGGGCTTCGGTGAGACGCGGTCATCCTCCAAGTGAAGGGAGGATCCGGCAAAATCGCGGTTGCGGGAATAGGAATGAGGCCTAGGTTCTCGGGCAGTTGTTCCGATGAAGATCCGCGTGTTTTCCCAAGGTTCCCTGGTCTGCGTGGTGATCTGGGTGCTGGTTCTGGCGGCACAGGGATATTTCCGGAGTCTGCGGAGCACGGCCGAGAACCTGGGGAAGGTGGTGGAGAATGAGGAATTTGCGGATTGGTCTGCCAGCAAGGGCGAGCCGGGCGGCGAAGAGCGGCGGCCGCGCGATCGCCGAATCCGCGAGGTAGTGTCGCTGCTCGCCGGTCAGGAGTTCAATCCCGAGACCAAGATGCGGCTGAGTGAACTGAAGGATCAGTTCTATTCCAGATTGTCCCCGGGGGAGAGGAAACTGTTCGTGAACCTCCTCCTTGAACAGATCGATCCCTACATCGTTCTCTTTGACGCTCTTCCCGTTGAGCGCCGCCGGAAACTCATCAAGCGAGCGGTAAGGGCGGCGAGAGAGGAGCTGCCCCCGGAACTCCTGGGCAGTTACGAAATCCTGAGTGCCGAGGAGGAGCAGGAGAGGATCGGTGAGACTGGCTGGCGCAGGGCGATGAAGGGGAAGAGCCCTGACCAGATCATGGAATACCTGCAGTTGATCGAGATCGCGGGGGAACTCATTCAGCGTATGCGGATCCCGAAGTGGGAAGGACAGA
>DMYM01000027.1:0-13705 GCA_003483645.1 Verrucomicrobiales bacterium | reverse complement strand
AAACCGGCCTTGCAGGATCTCTCCTTTTCCGTACGGCGAGGGGAGATCTTCGGGTTGCTGGGTCACAACGGTGCGGGGAAGAGCACCGCTCTGGGCATCTTCCTCGGGATGGTGGAACCCGATGGGGGAGAGGCCCGCATCGGGGGTGAGTCAGTACAGCGGAGAAGGGCGCGGGCCCTTCGGCAGGCGGGCGCGATATTCGAGGCACCTGCTTTCTACGATTACCTGAGCGGCTGGGAGAACCTCAAGGTTCTCATGAGTTACTCGGGAGGCTTTGATGCGGATGCGGCGCAGCGGATTGTGGAGGAGGTTGACTTGTCGGACCGGGTTCACTCCAGGGTTTCGTCCTACAGTCATGGGATGCGGCAGCGGTTGGCCCTGGCCCAGGCCCTCCTGCCGGAACCGCGGCTCCTCCTGCTCGATGAGCCCACCGACGGACTTGATCCCGAGGGAATCAAGTGGTTTCGCGACTTCATCCTGCGGTTGCGGGCAGAGCGCGGCATGACGGTCCTCTTCAATTCGCACCTGCTTCCGGAAGTGGAGCAGATGTGTGATCGTGTCGCCATCGTGCGACGGGGTCGCAAGGTCTACGATGGAGAACTGGAAGGAATCGCAGATGATCACGTGAAGCTGGAAATCGAGGCCGATCCAGCCGAGCAGGCAAGTGCCTGCTACCGCAAACTGGGCGGGCGGGAGTTGGAGGGGGGCAGAAGGGTGAGCTTCCCGGAGGGCACTGATCCCGCGGAGGTGGCCCGGGCGCTGGTCAAGGCGGGGGTGGATCTGAGAAAGCTGAATCCTGTGCGTCGCTCGCTGGAGGATGTCTACCTGGAGGTAACCGGGTGCCTGGATGGAGAGGAGGGTGAGCAGTGAGGCTCTTCCTGATCCAGTTGCGCAGCGAGCTCAAGAAGCTCTTTGCGCGGCGTCGAACCTATATCGGCTACGGCGCTTTCCTTGTTCTCGAGCTGGTTATCCTCTGGGTCTTTCATCTCGACGAACCCCGCAAGGAGATAGCGAAGATTCTCTCTGACACCGGACTTGAGGTGGAGCACTACTATTCCGCCCTCACCGTCACCTATTGGATGATCGGGTTCAGTATGGCAATGCTGGGGGCGATCTACCTTGCCCTGGTTTCCGGAGATATAGTAGCCAAGGAAAGTGAGGACGGCAATCTGCGGATGGTGCTCGCCCGTCCCATCAGCCGACTTCGGGTCCTCACCCTCAAGTACATTGCCGTCCTGATCTACACGGTGACCTTTGTTTGGTTTGTCGGGGTGTCTGGCTACTTCATGTCGTCCATCGCCCTGGGATGGGACGGCGGTCTTTTCGTATGGAACTACGATCTCAAGGTTTTCTCGTTTTTCCCCGAAGCGACTGCCGGGATCGGGCGACTCTCCCTGGCCCTGGTTTTTCTCAGCCTGAGCATGTTCACGCTGTCCTCGATTGGATTCGCCTTTTCCTGCCTCAGGATCAAGCCGGCGGCGGCAACCATCCTCGCCCTCAGTGTTCTCTTCGTTGACTCGGTCCTGCAGATGCTGCCCTTCATGGCTCCCTACCGCGAGCATCTGCTCACCTTCCGCATGAGTAACTGGATCTACGTCCTTGAGAACACCGTTTCCTGGGCCAAGCTGGCTGAGAGTTATACCTTCCTGGTCGGGTTGGATCTCACTCTCTTTGTGCTCGGCTGGATGGCATTCAAGGTGAGGGATTTCAAGACCTAGGATCTCCGGGGCAGTGGGTGGCCGGCGGTCGGCGAAGTGGAGGGGCCTTCTGTCCGGTTCTGCACTACTCCTAAGAGCATGGGGAATTGGGCCGTGGGTCTTTCTTCAGTTGCTGTAGCGGCTGGTTGTGCTTGAGTCCCTTCGGTGACCAAACGAGAGAAGGAATTTTTGTTCGAGCTGCTGGAGACCCCGAGCCCGGTGGGATTTGAGATGCCGGGTCAGAGGGTATGGGCCGATTATGTCAAGAAGACCGCCGATGCGGTGGAGTGCGATGCCTACGGTTCGACCTGGGGGACTCTGGGGGAAGGCAAGAAGAGCGTGATGCTGGCGGCGCACGCTGACGAGATCGGCTACATGGTCAAGCAGATCACTTCGGATGGGTTTCTCCGGCTCGATCGCCTGGGCGGAAGCGACAGCGCGACGGGTCGCGGGCGGCGTTTGCGTATCTTCGGTGACAAGGGGGAGGTGCCGGGGATCATTGGGAATACTGCCATTCACCTGCGCTCTGATCTGGCCAATGAGAAAGCTCCCAAGCCTCACCAGCTCTGGGTGGATGTGGGGGCTTCCTCGGCGGAGGAGGCAGAAGGGCTCGGTATCCGGGTGGGTCATCCGGCGGTGTATTCAGACGGACCGTTGGAATTGAACAGGCAGCGGGTGGTGAGCCGCGCCATTGATAACCGGATCGGCGGGTTCATCATCGCCCAGGTCATGAAGAAAGTGGCCGCTGCCAAGCGCAAACCCATCTTCCAACTCGTCTGCCTCAATGCGGTTCAGGAGGAGATTGGCGGCAATGGTGCGCTCATGGCGACCCATCGCCTGATGCCGGACGTGAGCCTTTGCCTGGATGTGACCCACGCCACCGATACTCCTGGCATCGACAATGCCCGGCACGGCCAGGTGAAGCTCGGGGGTGGTCCGACCCTCACCCACGGAGGGGCCAACCACCCGTTGGTGATTGAGCGACTGGAGAAGGTGGCCAGGTCGAAGCGCATTCCGATCCAGCATGAGGCATCCAGTCGATTCACCGGGACGGATACCGATCGGATTTTCACGGTGCGCGAAGGCGTCCCGAGCGCCCTGGTTTCCCTTCCTCTGCGTTGTATGCACTCGGTGGTAGAGACTGCTGATCTGGGGGATGTGCAGCACACCATCAACCTGATGGCGGGCTTTGTGCTTTCGCTCCGGGCCCGGGAAAATTTCCATCAAACACTGTGAATCGGAGCGAGGTGATCAGGAACGCACTCTGCCTTGCCGCATTTGCTCTGGTGTGGATGGCTGTGCCGGTCCGGGCAATCGAACCGGGCAAAGCCGCGCTCGCATTCCTGGTTGACCTGCGTGACGAGGGGCGGGCGCTCGACGAATTGCTGAAGGACAGCATGCTCTCGCCGCACACCGGAGAGATCCGCCGTTCCGCAATCTCCCAGCGGCTGGGTCGTGTCGGCCGTTATCTCCGCGACAACCATTACGAGCTGGAGGTGACGGAGGAGAAGCGCGACGGCGACCTCGCGGCGGTGATCCTGACCGCGGTAAGCAGGAATGATCCGCTCGAAGTCGATGTCTTCGCCCTGGGATTGCGCGAGAAGAAGGATGTGCGCTGGAGGGTGGCGCCTGTCCCCGGCAGCTTTGACAATGTCGACCTGGGCTATGACGAGGCGTTGGAGAAGCGGGCAGAGGCTCTTGAGTTGTGGATGGGAGCAGAGCGTCTGGTGAGGTTGCGCGCCCTCCACGAGGAGGTCCTCGGAGCCCTGCGTGAGCGCATGAACGGGGCGGTGCCCCGGGCCCGGATCGAAGGGGCCGGTCCAGTCCAGCTGGTGACCGCCTTCGTGGAAGCCTGCAGGGAGGGGAATCTGCCGGCCGCGATGGTTCTTCTGGGGCAGTTCGAGGGAGAGCTCACGGAGGGCGACCGTCGCCTGCAACGCGTCATTTCGCGCGGACTGCAGGGGCTCGACCGTCGTGGCTACTGGCATCTTCTCACCAGTCCGGATGTTGTCCGGGTGGCCGTGCAGGAAGACGGTGGTGACGATCTTGACGCGGAGGTGGTCCTGCTGATCTTCGACCCCGACCGCGGCAAGCCGGTGAGCCTGGTGCGCTTCGTTCTTCTCTATGCGGGCAAGCGCTGGACCATTGAGTTGCCGAACGGCCTGCGCCTGGCTGACGCGGACCGGGTCACCTTCCAGAGGGCGCTCCTCCGGGAGCAGGATTACGACGAGGACAATGAATTCCGGAACAAGTTTGAGAAGCAGTTTGAGGAGCAGCACGAACCGTTGCGAGCGGCCACCTTGAAGGAGGCCGGGGCCCGGATCGGGAAAATCCTGAGGGAGGACTCTCTGGGGGATTTCTTCCGGTTCGTGCACCGCAGCGAGGATCTCAGCGGATCGGAGCGTCGCACGGCCTACCGCTATCTGGGAGCGTTCTGGAACGCAGTCCACAAGGACAGCAAGGCGGCTTCCGACGGCAAGCTGCTCGAGGTGATTGAACACGGGGACGCGGGGGTTCTCGTGTTCCAGGTCATTTCCACAGCTCAGAAGGAACGTCTCAATCTCACCCCCCTCGTTCTCATCAGGGATGAGAACGGCTGGGCCATTTCGCCGGGAGTGACCACGGGGGGCAACTATGCGAAGCTGGACGAGGGCAAGCGCGGAAGGCAGGAGGAAGTAGGCCGCCGGTTTGAAGAGCAGAAGGATGAATTGACCAGGAAGGCGACCACCGAGCTGCTGAGCCGCTTCGTGGAAGCCAGTGTGCAGGAGGGCAAGGTGGTCGGGGAGCAGGAGGCTGGCCAGCTGGTGCGAAAATTCCGGAACCTCCTGCGGGAGGGAAAACTGCTGGAGTCCTTCGGGTGCGGCTCGTTGCTCGATCCGAAAGAGGGCGTCTGGGAAGCCCTCAAGGCCATGAGTTACGAATATCGGGGAGCACGGCAGTCCTCTGCACCCGATCGCGAAATCCAGGTGCAGGGCGGAAAGGCCTGGGCCGCGGTCACCCTGCGGGTCGATTCAGGCTTGGGAGTGGAGCCGAATTATCCCATGTATCTCGTGGTGGCCACCAGCGAAGGTCCCCGGATTGTGGTAGATGTGGGGCTGCGCCTCGCCACTAACAAGGGCCGCGAAGTGCTGAACAAGCGTGTTTGGGAACGGATCGATGCGCACCTCGAAGAACAGGAGAGTGCCCTTGTGCGATCCTTGTTTGAGGGACATGTTGAACAGAGCAAGATGGATCTGGCCGAATGGGAGAAGAGCAACAAATTGTCCCCCTGACGCGTCCCGCTTTCGAGAAGGCCGTTGAAACGGCGCGCCAGCTGGAAGAGTTCGTCTGCCGCGTTCTCCTGGGACAGGAGCGCACGGTGCGCCGGGTGCTGGCCTGTCTCGTTTCAGGCGGACATCTCCTCCTCGAGGATTATCCGGGCACGGGCAAGACCACCTTGGCCAAGGCCATAGCCTCCTCGGTCAGGGATGTGAAATTTTCCCGCCTGCAGTTCACCCCCGATCTTCTTCCCTCCGATGTGCTGGGGGTATCGGTCTACGATCAGAAGACACAGGAGTTTCGCTTTCTGCCCGGTCCCGTGTTCACCGACATCCTCCTCGCCGATGAAATCAACCGGGCTTCTCCCCGCACACAGAGTGCCCTGCTGGAGTCGATGGCGGAACGGCAGGCCACGGTGGACGGTCAGAAGTATGAACTGGACGGGCTCTTCTTCGTGGTGGCTACCCAGAACCCCGTTGAGTTCCGTGGGACCTACCCGCTCCCGGAGGCCCAAATGGACCGATTCACCATGCAGTGTGCCCTTGGCTACGTTGAGCCCGAACATGAAGTAGCGATTCTCTCGGACCAGGCGCGGGATCATCCCCTTGATCGTCATGATCCGGTCGCCACCCGTGACGAACTCATGGACCTCGTTGCAGCTGTCCGCGATGTTCGCCTCACTGACGATCTCAAGGAGTATATCGTGGCCCTGGTGGCCGCCACCAGGGAGTGTAAGGATGTGCAACTGGCTGCCAGTCCCCGTGCTTCGCTGGCGCTCATGCGGATGGCGCAGGCTCTTTCGCTCTTTGAGGGACGGGACTTTGTGGTGCCGGAAACCATTCAGGATCTTGCGGTGGACGTGATCGCTCACCGTCTCGTGGTGGAGCCCGAGGCGAAGTACTCCGGCCGTTCGGGGCGTGTTGTGGTGGAGAAACTGCTCCAGGAAATTCCTGTCCCTGTCTGAAGAGCGGAGCAGGGCAGGACCGCGCAGGAAAGGAGATCAAGTCATGACTGAAGGTGGAACCGCGAAGCGACCGGTCCCCCAGGTGCCCTTGCTCTATCGCCTCCTCTACCGGAGTTACGCGCGGGGATCGGATCTCTCCCTGTCCCTCAACCGGCGGGTGACCGCTGCGGGCTGGGTGGTCCTTGCCCTCCTCTTGCTGACAGCCATCCTGGGAGTCGATCTCTCCAAGTCCACGCTCTACCAGGTCTTCTCGCTGGTTTTCGGTGTGCTGGTGATATCCCTTGTCTGGTCCTGGGCCCGGCGCGCGCGATTATCGGCCCGGCGGGAACTGCCGCGCTACGCCACGGTCGGTGAATCCTTCCCCTACATGGTGACGGTCACCAATGAAGGACGGCGTCCAGTGCGCGGCTTTCTTCTTTCCGAGCGTGCTCCCGATGCCAGGCCGTCGCTGCCCAACTTCGCCTTCACCCAGGAGCCGGGCGAGGGGGAACGGAACGCCTTTGACCGGTTCTTCGTGTACTATCGCTGGCGCTGGCTCATGGAACAGCGCCTCCTCTTTGAGAGCGAGGACCAGGGAGAACATCGCACGGTGCGCCCGCGTGAGTCCTTGCGCATGCCGTTGCACCTGAAGCCGCAGCGGCGCGGAGTGGTGCTCCTGAATGATCTTAGAGTGCGTCTGCCCGATCCCTTCGGTCTCTTCCAGCGCTGCCGCAAGGTGGAGGCAGGGGGAGATACCCTGGTTGTATTTCCCCGGCGTTATCGTCTCCCGGATCTGAACCTGCCCGGTGAGGCCTGTTTACAGCTCGGGGGTGAAGCCGTCTCAAACACCATCGGTCAGTCGGGCGAATTCCTCGGGTTGCGCGACTACCGCAGCGGCGATGCCCTGCGCCGCATTCACTGGAAGGGCTGGGCCAAGACCGGGCGGCCCATCGTAAAGGAATTCGAGGACATCTACTTTCCACGCTACGGGCTGGTGCTCGATAATTTCACGGAGGAGGGGGACGATGACCTCTTTGAGGAGACGGTGGCGGTGGCAGCTTCCTTTGCATGCGCCATCGATACCAGGCGCAGCATACTTGACCTCATGTTCATCAAGGATGAAGCCATCGTCGTGAAGGCTGGTCGGGGAGAAGCCAGGGCCGAAAAACTCCTGGAAGTGCTCGCTGGGGTGGAGGCCGAACCGGAAGAGCACCTCGATGATCTGGAGCAGCTGGTCAAGCGGCATGGCGACCGGTTGACTGCCTGCATCTGCGTCTTCACCGGTTGGACACCCGGAAGGGCGCGCTTCCTTCGGCACCTCGTCAGCGCCGGGATGGAAATCATGCCGTTCATCCTTTGTCGTTGTGCCTCGGAAACCAGGGCGATGATCGATGCCGATCCGCTTCCCTGTCGCCATCTGTTGCTGGAACCGCCCAACGTGCAGGAGGGACTGCTCAAACTTCAGTCGTGAACCGCAGCCTGAACGATCCCCATAGTCCTCCCCGGCTTCTCGAGGGAGCCACCCTGTTGTTCTGGGGAGGAGTGACCGGCCACCCGGTGGTGGGCTTGGTCTGTGCCCTGCTGGCGGAGGGCCGCTCCTGGACTGATCTGCGCTGGCACTTCGGCGAGCGGGGCTTTGTCCGGGCCTGGTACCTGGCCCTTGTCCTGGGGGTGCTCACCCTGGTGTGGGCCTGGTTGCAGGGGTCGAGTCAGATTCTTCTCTTTGAGGTCCTTGCCTGGATGCCGGTTTGCCTTTTGCCGGTTCTTCTTGCGCAGAACTACGCCACCGAGCCGGGTATGCCACTCAATACCTTTTCCCTGATTGCGCGGCACAAGATGCTCATCGACCGCAGAGCGGGTCGCAAGGTGTCGCCCATCCAGATCCATGTCGGCTATCCCTATCTCTGCCTCGTGATGGTGGCTGCCGCACTGAGCCGGATTGACGAGCTGGCCTTTTTTGCGGGTATGATCTTTCTTGCGTCCTGCGCGCTGGTCTTTGCCAGTCCGGTAGGTCGCCTGCGCCCCTTCAGCATCGGGGTGGCTCTTCTGCTGGCCGGTGTTCTGGGGGCAGGGGGATCGATTGGTCTCAATGCCCTGTGGATGAGCCTGGACAGCGTGTTTGGCACCCCGCCCGGAGGTTACACGACGGGAGACAGCTCGCAGACCGCCATCGGCCAGCTTGGAATGATCAAACAGTCGAAGCGTATTCGATGGCGGGTGCGTGACACGGAGGCAGGAGGATCGCGCCTCTTCCGCGAAGCTGGCTACAACCATTACACGGGGGGGCAGTGGTGGCACCGTCCGGTGCCCGAACGCGGGGGCGGGGGGCAGGATGTCCCGCCAGGGAACAGGGATGAAGAACCGGGCGGGACCGAACTCGACAAGCGGGAGGGTGACTATGAGCCCCTTTGGGACCGCACCCTGCCCAACGGCTTGTTGCAGTTTGCCTTCGATCCTGCCGAGTTTGACCGCGATCCCGGGATCCGGCGCAAGCTGATCGTGAGAGGAAAGGTGGATACCAAGACTCCCCTTCCTCTGCCCTCCACCACCCAACGGCTTTCGGGATTCCAGGTTGCCGGTGGTGGCATCGACTGGAATTCCCTCGGAACGGTCCGGCTTGAGAATCCCGATCACGGAGTGGTTTCCTTTGAGGCCTTCGCCGGGGGACGGCCCCTTTACGAAGCGTTGCCTGATCCCGAACTTGATCTGCAGGTTCCGCTGGCGGAGCGCATACCCGGGCGCCTGAATGCGGATGAGGAGTGGATTCCCGACCCGGAGCGGAAGGGCATCCGCGATCTCTGCGACGAGTGGGGATTGCGGGGGCTCCCTGCCCGCGAGGCCACCAAGTTGATCAAGGAGCGATTTTTCGGCCCGGATTTTTCCTACAGCATGTTCCTCGGATACCAGCGTGCCAGCAGGGAGAACTGGGCGGTGTCCAGGTTTCTCAGTGAGACACAGGTTGGGCACTGTGAGTACTTCGCCACTGCGGCGGTCCTGCTCCTTCGGGAGGCCGGAATTCCGGCCCGTTACTGCGTGGGATACTCTGGCCAGGAGCAGAGCAGGGACGGTGAGTGGCTGTTGCGGGGTAGTCACGCCCATGCCTGGTGCCGGGTCTGGCACGGAACGATGCCTCCGGATGAGATTCCCGATGGAGCGGATCCAGCTTCCTATGGGCGCTGGGAGGATTTCGATGCCACCACCCCGCGATGGCTCGACTATGAAGGATCAGGGCTGCCGTGGTCCTACCACCTGATCGATTGGTGGCAGAAGATGCGCGAGGATTTCCTAGTCTGGAGAACGTTGCCGGGAAATACCGGGATGGTCAACTGGCTCATCATCACAGTGGGGGCTCTCCTCCTCGCCTGCCTCGTGGTGCGTCTATGGCAAAGCAGGACCCGTCGCCGGGAGGAAGCTGGCGGGACTATGCGGGCAGAGGTCATGCGAACTCCTCTCCACGACCTGGCCCGGCTCGCCGAGCGTCGCCTGGGTCCCCGGAATGAGAGCAGAGCCTTCACTGAATGGATCCTCGGACTGGGTGAACTCGTTCCTGCTGTCGAAGCTGATCTGCGCCGGGCGGTCAGTTATCATTGGAAGGCTCGCTTCGATCCCATCGGTCTCGCCCCCAGGGAGGAAGGACAGTTCAAGGAGTTGTGTCGTGGATTGCGGGAGCAGATTGGCAGGGCCCAGCGGGGGAAGTAGGCGGGAGCAGACCCGGGGTGGTGAATTCTCCCTGGCACAAGAAAGTCCACCCGGGAAGGGTGGCTTTCTGGTCCGAACGAGTCCGGGGTCGTGGCCGCCGGGTCCACCCCTTGGGTGCGGCACCTGTCCCCCCGGTTTTCCGGCTGGAGGGACCCACCTCACCGGATCCCGCCATGCAGCTCATACTGAGTCTGGATCCAGCGATCGATCCCTCGTAGGAAGAGAAGCGGCCTGCGACGACCAGCAGCTTGCCGACCTGATCAACTACATTGACCTCACATGGAATGGATGGAAAGTGCCCATCAAGGCCTTCGCTATCGGAAAGATCCGCAACGAGCTCAAGGATCGCAAACTGCCGTATACCAACGAAGATTTGGAGGCGATCGGGGAGGAGGGAACGGCAGAGATCTCCACGGGGTTGTGTGGTCACAGCCCCGGTCGCCCATACGTGGGAACAGTCCCGTGGCAGGTGGAGTGACTGCCTGCAGTGTCCGGAGTCCTACTCAAAGGCGTAGAGCTTGCTCTCGGTGCGCAGGTAGATCCGGTTGCCGACCAGGGCGGGTGTGGCGTCGATACGTTCCTCAAATGCAGCCCGGTGCAGGATTTCGGGCTCCTTCCCGCCCGCCTTCACCACGGTCAGATCGCCGTTCGTTGAGGCCAGATAGATTCTTCCATCCGCGGCCACCGGGGAGGCGTAGTACTTGCCACCCGCACCGATACGATTTCGACTGTAGTGAGGTTCGCCCGTCTCGGCATCGAGGCAGGACAGGAGACCACCGTCGCGAACGAAATAGAGTCGGCCGTCATACAGAAGCGGTGATGACACGTAGGGCAGTCCTTTTGTGAATTTCCAGTCCACGTGTGTCTTCGTGATGTCACCCCGGCCTCCCGGTTCAACCGCGATGGCCATGTTCTTACCTTCGGCGGAACGCTTCTTCACCTTGACCCAGTCCGCGCCCGTGATCTTGCCGTCCTTGTCGAGATCCAGACCTTGGTAGAAATCGAGGGCCTGCCCCTTGAACTCGTCCATGGAGATTTCACCGTCCTTGTTCCTGTCGTGCTGCTTCCGGAACTCCGGCCAGGAGGGCCAGGGGCTGTCGCTGGCGCCATAGGACCAGGCCACGAAGAAGAGCCGCTTGTGGTCGACGACTGGGGTGGTGCAGGCAAAGGCCGCGAGGCCATCGACCATCCATCGCTCTTTGCCCGTCTTCAGGTCGTAGCCTTTGAGACGCACTGATCCGGGAATCACGACCTGATGGTGCCCGGCGTTGTTCCAGATGATGGGCGTGCCAAAACTGCCGTATCCATCGGGTCGAGGCGTCATCCACACTTTTCCCCCGGTTTTCACATCCAGGGCCAGGAGCTTGGCGTCGATGAGCTGGTCGCGATTCAGGATGACGAGATTTCCGGTGATGATGGGTGAGGAGCCGGATCCGAAATCGCCGGCACTGCGCGTGATGGCCATCGGATAGCGCCACAGTTCCCGGCCGTCGAAGTCGTAGCAGACGAGACCGGTGGAACCGAAGTAACTCACCACGTGCGTCCCGTCGGTGGCCGGAGTGGGGGCGGCGGGGCTTCCTTCGCTTCGATGATAGATCTCCAGTTTCTCGGGCTTGATCCCCCTGGTCCAGAGCAGGTCTCCCCTGGCCCGGTCGTAGCAGCAGGTCCTGAGTTCGCCTTCGGCAAAGGTGGTGAGAAAGATTCGTCCGCCCCAGACACAGGGAGAGGAGGGCGATCTCGGCACATCCTTCTTCCACAAGACATGCGAGGCAGGGCCGATCTTCAGGGGCGGCTTGGAATCATGGGCAACTCCGGAAGCATTGGGGCCACGGAACTGCGGCCAGGACGCACTCAACTTTTCCGCTGCGGTCCACGGGCACGGGAGCAGCAAGAGGGATGCGAGCAGCACGCTCCTTGACAAGTGAGACGGCGTTACCCACGTGTTGCAGATCCCAAATGGCCGCCCGGAAGCAGGGCTCGTTCTCATACCGCGAGCATAGCGATCCGGCAATCCGGGTCAATGGCTCGAACGTCGTTTGTGCTCAAGAAGGATGAAGACCTCACCTTGCGCGTGTTCATCGACAAGAACTTGGTCGAGGTCTTTGCCAGCGACCGCCAGGCGATGACTCATCGACACATTCGGGAAAGTTCGAACATCCGCTTGTCCGCCAAGGGTGGGGATGCGAGTATCAGATCGATCAAGGCGTGGAAGATGCAGACGATCTGCCAGACGCCTTAGAACCGGGACTGGCTGAGCCGGAAGAGCTGCTCCCGGGTGACGGACCCGGTGTGCAGTATTTTGTCCATGGCCATTCCAGAGACCCGAACTCATCATCGCCCCATCGCGATCTGGCTCCTGATCTGTTGTGCGACCCTTGCCGGAATGGTCGTGCTGGGCGGGGCAACCAGGCTGACGGGCTCGGGGCTCTCGATGGTGGAATGGAAACCGGTCACCGGTGTTCTTCCCCCGCTGAACCAGGATGATTGGGAGGAGGTCTTTGAGCTCTATCAGCAGTCGCCGGAATTTCAGCTGGTGAATCTCAATATGGACCTCGAGGGGTTCAAGGGCATCTTCTATCTCGAATACTTCCATCGCCTTCTCGGGCGCCTGATCGGGCTTATCGTCATGCTGCCGCTGATCTACTTCGTGGTCAGGAGGAAGATCGATCGGACACTGGCCCTGAAACTGGGAATCATGGTGGTTCTCGGCGGGCTGCAGGGGGTGCTCGGTTGGTACATGGTCCAGAGTGGGCTGGCGGATGTTCCCCATGTCAGCCAATACCGGTTGACCGCTCATCTCGGGCTGGCGTTCCTGATCTACGGCTACATTCTCTGGATTGCGTTCGATCTGCTGTGGCCGAACTCTGCCGGCAAACCAGGCACCGACCATCGTGGGCTCCGGCGCTTCTCCGTTCTCATCCCCTGCCTGGTCTTTGTGACCGTTCTTTCGGGAGGATTTGTGGCCGGCCTGAAGGCCGGCCTCATTCACAACACCTTTCCCCTGATGGGCGGTCGGGTGGTTCCGGAGGGGCTCCTGTATCTTGATCCGGCATGGAGAAATGTCTTCGAGAATCCCGTTACCGTGCAATTCAATCACCGGATTCTTGCGACGCTCCTGTTTGCCTTGGTTCCGGTTTTCTGGCTCCACGCAAGACGCCATGCTCTGCCCCGTCGGATCAGAATCGGCTTCCACCTCCTTCTGGCAATCCTGTTGATCCAGGTTGTGCTGGGCATCTCGACCCTGCTTCTGCGCGTGCCGGTGTCGATCGCCACCATTCACCAGGGTGGAGCGCTGGCTCTTTTCTCGGCGGCCTTATTTCTCGCCAACCAGCTGGGAAAAGGGGTTGCCGGTGAGCCTGGGTAGTGCCGATTTGAGCAGGAGCGCCCCCGCCCTGCCCTGGCTCCGTGGGAAGGAGCATTCCGTCGGGTAATACGGGTGGGCCGATCCCGGTTCAAGAAAAGGATCGGCATGCCTTCGGCACCGATTAGCATTCGCCCATCGTGAGATCTTTCCGCTGGATAGTTCCGGCAGCTCTGCTGTTCGCAGGCGCCGTTCCGGCAGCATTCGCCCAGGTCATCATTCCCGGGATTGTTTCCAGTCAACTCGATCCGGACCTCAAAGGCCTGATCCTGCTCGAGGAATTGAATTGCGTCGCCTGTCACGCGAGCGAGGCGCCATTTGCGGCCCAGGCGAAGAAGGCCCCCCGCCTCTCTGCGGTCGGATCGCGGGTCAATCCACATTATCTGGAGGCCTTTCTCCGCGATCCGCATGGGACGAAACCCGGAACCACCATGCCGGATGTGCTGGCGCACCTGGGCGCCAGGGAACGGGGGGAGATCGCCGAATCGCTCACGCACTTTCTCCTGTCCCTGAAGAAAAGCGACTTTGCGCTGCAGCCACCCGATTCGGTGGCTGCGCGACATGGCGGGAGATTGTTCCATTCGCGGGGATGCGCGGCCTGTCATCCGCCTCGTGATGAAGAGGGAAAGGAGCTGCTCGGCAGAACCTCCGTTCCGCTCGGGGCCCTGCAGAAGAAGTACAGCGTCAAGAGTCTGGCCGAGTTTCTGCGGCGGCCGCACGCCAGTCGCCCCTCCGGGCGCATGCCCG
>DMYM01000286.1:1296-11118 GCA_003483645.1 Verrucomicrobiales bacterium | reverse complement strand
AGGACCGTTCTACCCTTAGGACCGTTCTACCCTTCCGGTTGCTCGTTGACCCTGGTCTTCTTGCTTCCCTGGATCCCGGCGATACCCGCCGCGGTCTTCTTCACCGCAGCGGCGTCCATAAGAACGTCGACTTCCACCTGGAACTTCCTCGCCTGACCAGGCGCAATCTTTTTCACGCGGCCACGCTCCCGTTCAACGGAACGGTTGTAGGGATAACCCGATCCCGGCTCCAGTCCGGTCACGTAGCCCTTCTCACCCACATCGGTGTTCTTCCACAGCGTGAAGAAAGGCAGGCTGTCCACGTTGTAGGACATGGCCACGCCACGCGTTGCGTCCGCGTTCTGCAGCATGACGGTGGTGCGACCGTCCGCACCGGCATTGAGCTCCATGCAGTAAACCGTCTCCCCGTAGCCCTTGGTGGGCGCGTAGTAGACCCGGTAATCCTTCAATTCCTCCACCGCGCGCTCATCAAAGGGCGTCACGCTTCTGGTGGGGGCAAGGAAACGCGACCCCTTCTCCAGGAGTGGTTCACCATAGTTGGTGTGATAGATGATTTCAAATTCCTGCGGGTTCGACCCACGATTGGTCAGGGTGTCGTCAAAGCGCACCGAAGTGCTTCCAATCTCGGTTGAGATGTCGGTCACCATCTCAAGGTTCACGAACTTGAACATCTTCTCCTCCACCCGGCCACGCACATGCAACCGATTGTTCCTGAGGAAGACCTCCACCTTGGAAGCGGGCAGGTTCGAGGCCTTGCCGTGCAGGCTCAGCATCTTGCCATCGTCTTCACCCGGATGCCCGGCAAACTCATAGCCACACCGCGTCATCCACTCATTGAAGCCGTCCAGCCATCCCAGCCCGCCCCGGTCCGCGGGGTTGATGAAAAGCGGATTGACCAGCTCGGTGACGGGGGAATTCCAGCCCAGTCTGACATCCCCGCAGTAAAGCTTGTGAACGTTCATCCCACGGGTGGGAACAACCGTGAACCGCAGTTTGCCATTGTTGATCTCCACCACGTCCACACCTGCCTGCTTTCCACCCCGCAGGGTGTACTTGCGGATCGACCAGGCCACGTCTCCGGTCTTGCCGACACCGCTGTCGATCGAGAAATCCTCCAGCCAGGTATTGGTGGAGGTGTCGGTCAGGGTCTCATGGAATTCCTGGGCAGGGAGCGGCGCGACCGAAACGGACAGGCTGGTGCACAGGACGTGGGCAAGGGCGAACGATTGTCTTTTCATGGTAAGGGTCACAGCAAATCCCATGCGCCCGGCCGATGACAAGCCAAACTCTACCGCTGGGTCACCCGCAACCGCAAAAAGAGGGCGCTCCGGTCATCCGGGAGCGGGCTGCGGTAGTAGGCCCGCTCAGCGGTGCCCTCCTCGCCCCTCTCCACCCGGTCCAGGGTGAGAAGGTCAGTCAGGGTCACCCACCGCTCGCCCTCCAGCACTTCCAGGTCGTAGCGCAACCCCAGAATCGCATAGCTCCCGGAACCCCTCTCCACCCCTCCCTGCCAGCGCTCATAGCTCACTTCCAGGCCATCCGCATCACTGCGCACCTCAAAGACCGGACGCTCCTGGGCACTGATGGGATCGGAAAACCCTGCGAACTCCAGGAAGTCCGTCCAGCCATCCGAGTCGAGATCTCCCACGAAGGAACCCGTGTGGTTCTCCCCCCGGGAGTAAAACTCAATCCAGGCATCAAAGTCCGTGCTGCCTGCATCTGCCACCATGAGCGGAGCGGGCTCCGACTGCACGAACCCGACCGGGTTTGTGATCCGGCAGGAATAGCCTTCCTCTCCCCCGTGATTCAAGGGCGCATTCAGGTCCGCGAGAACCAGGTTTGCACTCTGCGTCCCGCTCACCCCTCCGCCATCCTGCAGCACCACTGCCCCCTGGTACCACTGGTAGCTCAGCGGTTCACTGCCCCGCACCTCCACGGAATAGGATGCCACTCCACCTTCCCAGAGAAACTGGGGAACAGACTGCCGTGTCACCGAGGGTGTTTCCTGAACCTTGAGCCGGGTTGCCATTGACTGCGAGCCGCTGCTCCCATTGGTGGCCCGGCAGAAGTACTCACCGGTATCTTCCAACACAAGATCACTGAGCTCCAGCAGGTGACTGGCCGCTCCCGCCACGCGTGGACCGTCCACCAGGCGCACCCCGCTTCGAAACCAGCGGTAGGCCGGCGGAGGAGTTCCCACGGCCTCCACCCGCAAGTTGACTCCGTCCCCGGAATCCGCCAGCACCTCGGTCAAGGGTTGCTCCGTGATGGCGATCGGTCTCCTCTCCAGGGATGCCTCGAACTCCTCCAACCGGGCCTGCAGGCCTGCTTCCAGCACCGGCTCCGTCCCCGCCAGGTTGGTGCGCTCCTCCGGATCGGCCTCCAGGTCGTAGAGTTCCAGTTGCACGGGAATCTCCTCACCCTCTTCCCCTTCCCGAGCTTCTTCCCACAGCAACTTCCACCGGCCATCCCGGATCGCGAAGCGCGGGGCATCGTTGATCTCTCCGACCGCATCGGAGCGAAACTCCCAGATCAACGGCCGTTCACGCACCACGGGAGCTCCTTCCAGAGCCGGCAGCATGTCCTCGCCGTCCAGATGCGGGGGGAGCTCCTCTCCCACCAGGGCGCTCACTGTGGGCAACCAGTCGAGCGAGCTCATCACGGTTGTGGAGTCCACTGTTCCCGCCGGAATCCTGCCGGGCCAGCGTGCGATACAGGGCATCCGGACACCCCCTTCATAGATACTGCGCTTGCGCCCACGGAACCGCCCTGAACTGCCGCTCCCCGGACCCACCCCCCTCGTAATCCGGAAGTCCTCCGGGCCGTTGTCGCTCGTGAAGAGGAGCAGGGTGTTGTCGGCCAATCCCCGCTTATCAAGGAACTCAAGAAGATTACCGATCGCAGCATCCACGCTGGTCATCACCGCGTTGTACTCAAGAAAGCGCTCCTCCGGATCCGGCATGAGCTCGCCGTAGTCACGCATATACGGTGTAAAATCGGTCAGGGGGAAGGTCTCCCCGTCGTAGATGCGTTTCTGGTCCGCGGATGCCACCACCGGCCGATGCATCTGGAACAGCCAGAGGTTGACATAAAAGGGCTGGTCCCCCGGCAGTTCCAGAAACTTGATGGTCTCCTCCACGCAGTAGAACGAGGAGTAGGACCGAAAGTAATCGCCCGATCTCCAGACCGAATGGTAGTGGTCGATCCCGTAGTCGCTCTGGGATGGAAAAGAACCGCTGCGCAGGTGCCATTTACCAATGTGCCCGGTGCGGTATCCCGCTCTTTTCACCACATCCGCCACGGTCACGACATTGGGATCCAGAAAGTTCGGCATACCCCGCCGCCAGTTCGCGCGCCAGTCGGCGTTGATGTAGTCGTGGATTCCGAAGCGCGAGGGATGAAGCCCGGTCATGAAGGAGACCCTGGTCGGCGAACAGACCGGAGATGCCACATAGTAGTTCTCAAAGACCCTCCCTTCCCCCACCAGGCGGTCCAAATGCGGGGTTTTTACGTGTGGGTGCCCCAATGCGGCAATATCCCACCCCATGTCATCAGTGAGGATCAGGATGATATTGGGTAGCTTCTCACCCCACCCGGCATTCGCCAGCATCCCCGCAAGCATCACGACCAGGAGCAACCGGGACAGAAACAGGCCCGGACCCTCGGACCGGAGGCAAGGGGGAGGCTTCGAAGTAGAGCAGCTCATCACAAACGGGGAGGAAGAAATTAAAGGCAGGACCCGTGCGGGCTGCAAGCCGCGACTGGATCGCCGTCCGTCCCCGTTGTTGGCCCTCCTGGCCAGGCATGCGGACCGAAAAGCAACTCTCCCCGGACCCTGAAAAACCCACAACCCATGCCGGGATCGGCATGGGTTGTGGCTCGATTCAGGCTGGAATTGAAATCCTCCTTACTGGCACGCTTCGCATTCCCCGCCATTCATCATGGCTTCGATGGAACAGGCGTGCTGCTCTTCAGGAGTGTAGATCTCTCTCTCGGATGCGCCCTCCTGCGGCACGTCGTCCTTCTTCACCTGCACGGTGGCCTTCTCGATGTTGCTGGCCTGCAGGGTACGCAGGTAGTAGGTGGTCTTGAGCCCGGCGCGCCAGGCGTGCCGGTACATGTGGCTGAGGGCCTTCATGTCCGGTTCCGCCAGGAAGAGGTTCACGCTCTGACTCTGGTCGATCCACTTCTGCCGGCGGGAGGCGGCATCGACGATGAACCGGAAGTCGATCCCGAAGACCGTGAGGTGCTTCTGCTTGAGCTGATCGGGAATCTCATCGATGTCCCTCAGCTCTCCGTCGAAGTACTTGAGCTGGTCGAGCATGTCAGAGGTCCAGAGGCTCTCCTTCTTCAGGTCCTGAACGAGTTGCCGGTTCAGGACCGTGAAATCACCGCTCAGGTTGCTCTTCACGAAGAGGTTCTTGTAGTTCGGCTCGATGCACGGGGTGGTTCCCATGATATTCGAGATCGTGGCGGTCGGGGCGATGGCCAGCACGTTGGAATTGCGCATGCCATGCTTGAGGATCTTGTCCCGCACGGGCCGCCAGTCCATCTTGCCACCCCGCGGCACGGTGACCTCTTCGCCGCGCTCGTCCTCGAGGATGTCGAGGGAATCCTGCGGGAGGATGCCGCGATCCCACTTCGAACCGCGATAGGTCGAATAGGTGCCACGCTCGGCCGCCAGGTCGCTGGACGCCCCGTAGGCATAGTAGGCAACGGCTTCCATGAACTCGTCGTTGAAGTTCACCGCTTCCTCGCTGGCAAAGGAGAGATCCTTCTTGAAGAGGGCATTCTGCAGGCCCATCACGCCCAGACCGATCGGACGGTGCCGGCTGTTAGCGGTGCAAGCCGCGTCAGTCGGGTAGAAGTTGATGTCGATCACATTGTCCAGCGCCCGGATGGCCACCGTAATGGTCTCGCGCAGCATCTCGTGATCGAGCATCCCGTCCTTGGTCACGTGTGTATCGAGCACCACCGAACCAAGGTTGCACACCGCGGTTTCTTCATCACTGGTATTGAGTGTGATCTCCGTACAGAGGTTGGAGGAGTGGATCACGCCCACGTGGTCCTGGGGACTGCGCAGGTTGCAGGGATCCTTGAAGGTGATCCAGGGATGCCCCGTTTCAAAGAGCATCTTGAGCATTTTCTTCCAGAGCTCGATGGCAGGCAGCCTGCGACTCCAGATCTTGCCCTCCGCAGCCATCGCCTCGTACTCCAGGTAACGCTGCTCAAAGGCCTTGCCGTAAAGACCGTGCAGATCGGGGCACTCGTTGGCGCGCAGAAGGGTCCAATCCTGCCGCGATTCCATGCGCTTCATGAAAAGATCCGGAATCCAGTTCGCGGTGTTCATGTCGTGCGTGCGCCGTCGCTCGTCGCCGGTATTCACCCGCAGCTCAAGGAAGTCCTCGATATCGTTATGCCAGCTTTCCAGGTAGGCACAGCCTGATCCGCGGCGCTTGCCACCCTGGTTCACTGCCACCAGTTGATCGTTGTGCAGCTTGAGGAAGGGGATGACCCCCTGGCTTTCGCCATTGGTGCCCTGGATGTAGGCACCCGTGCCGCGCACGCTTGTCCACGAACCACCCAGGCCACCCGCCCACTTGGAGAGGAAGGCATTCTCGGAGATCCCGCGCAGCATGATCGACTCGATGGAATCGTCCACCTTGTAGAGATAGCAGGAGGAGAGCTGGGAGTGCAGCGTTCCCGAGTTGAAGAGGGTGGGCGTGGAGGAGCAGAAGCGGCGCCCCTTGTAGAGTTGATAGAGTCTCACGACCCACTCCTCGCGATTGTGTTCCTCAGCCTTGAAGAGCCCCATCGCAACCCGCATCCAGAAGAACTGTGGAGTCTCAATGCGGCGCGGTTTGGCGGCGGTCTTGTCCACGATGAGGTAGCGATCGTAGAGGGTCTGGATCCCGAGGTAATCGAAGTCCAGGTCAGCGGAGGGATCGAAGGCGTCCGCCAGACGATCGAGATCAAAGCGCTCCAACAGTTCCGGGCTGATCCTCTTGATGGCTGCCCCGTGCTTCAGATAACGCTTGAACTGCTCCTGGTGAGCGGCCTTGAGAGCTGCAATTCCGTCCTGCTGGATCGACCAGTCAAGAACCTCCTCGTAGATATAACTGAGCAGGATGCGCGCCGCGAACTTGGCAAAATCAGCATCTCTCTCGATGAGAGATTTGGCATTGAGGATGACCGTACGCTGCAGCTCAACTTCCGAAATCTCGGACCCGATGGAACGCCGCAGCTCGAGTTCGATCTCCTCTTCACTCAGGCAGAGATCGAGGCCAATCATGCTGAACCGAATGCGCTTCTTGAGTTCCGTTCCGTCCCAGAAGTCGCTTTGTCCATTCTCCCGGGTGACCACCACCATGGAATCCTGATTGGGATCCTCGGCGGACTCCGCCTGGTGCAGCTTGCGCGCCTCCGCCCGTTGTATCCGGTAGGACATGTAGGCCCGCATCACCTCGAACTGGCCCTGCCTGCCCAACTCCTCCTCCACCAGATCCTGGACATCCTCAATGTGCACGAATGCAGAATCACCTGCCCGCACCCTCTGGGTCACCCCGTGGGCAATCCGCATCGCTGGCTCCGGATCCTTGCGCAGGTCGAGGAAGGCCTTGCGCACAGCGGTCTCAATCTTGGTTTCGCTCCAGGGAACCACGTTACCGTTGCGGCGGATGAGACGCACCGGCATGAGATGCAGGTCTTCGCTGACTACGATCTCACCGTTCTTCTGGTAACTCCTCGTGAAGACCAGGGACTTGGCCACGTCGTGCGCGTCATTCTCGATAAGGGCCTTCTCGATCAGGAGGTAGAGATCATTCTGGCTCAGCTTGATTGCACCGCCCCGCTGCACCTGCTGCATGAGACTCTTGGCCACGCTGAAGGCCACTCCGGTCACGAAGTTGCGGTTTTCGTCATTGTAGATGCGATCTTCCTGCTCCTTGCGGGAGAGCAACAGGTCGGTGAGGGCCTCCCCGATGGTATCCGCCACGTCGGCGAGCGAGAATTCCACTTCGCCCGCCGCACGGGTTACGATGATTTCCGGGATGGGAGCACGGTGCTCGGTTTCCAGCGAATCGCGCCAGTTGAACCGCTGGCAACTCGCCTCATCACCGTGACGGCTCGCAATGACCTGCTTCAGGGCGATGTCTTCTTCCAGAGTAATGGATCTGTACATAATGGGTCTTGGAGGGGTAGAGTCTTGAGTAAGGGTGGAGGCAGGAAATCGGAGGCAGGGCTCAGTGATCGGGATGGGGGCAGAGGACTACCATTGGCTTGCTGGCATGCAGGGAGGGTTGGCTACTCAGGTCGGCGGCACAGCGATTCTTGATTCCACCAGACACCGAATACTCCTCCCCCGGGTCAACCACACTTACAGTTCATCGTCATTATAACCTGAGTGCTCCAGCGCGGAGGACTTCCGGTATTCCGTGACGCGACCTTCAAAGAAGTTCTGCTCCTTCTTGATGTCCATCATCTCGGCAAGCCAGGGGAACGGATTGGAAACATTATCTTGGAGAGGATCGAGACGGCAGTTCACCAGGCGGCGGTCACCGATGTAGTCGATATACTGCTCAAAGTCGGATGCATTGAGCCCCACCGCGGCGACCGGCAGGCAGTCACGAATGAACTGCTTCTCAAGGTCGATCCCCTGGCGCATGGTTTCGCGCAGGTCGTCGCGGAACTCTTCCGTCCAGATGTCGGGGTTCTCCACCACCAGTTCATTGAGAAGTTGGCGCAGGAGGTCGATGTGATTTGACTCATCGCGCAGGGTGTAACGGAACATCTGTCCGATCCCCGGAAACTTGTTCTGGCGGTAGAGGCTCAGGATCATGCCGAAGAGCCCGTAGAACTGCGTGCCTTCCATCACCTGACCGAACATGAACATGTTCTTGGCCAGGGCCTGCTTGTTCTCGGTGAGGCTCAGATCGATATCACGCCGCATACCACGGCTGTTGGTGACCAGGAAATTGTTCTTGGCCGTGATGGCCGGGATATCCTCGAACATGGCCTCGCACTCGTGCGGGTTCAACCCCAGGGAGGAGATCATGTAGACCAGCGAGTCGGCGTGAATGTTCTCCTCATGCGCATGCCGGCCGAGAACCAGCTTGAGTTCGGGCGCGGTCACCAGTTCGCGTACCACGTGCAGGATGTTGTCCCCCACGATCCCTTCTGCCGCCGAAAAGTAGCCGATCCCCATCTTGATGATCCACCGCTCCACGTCCGTGATCTCCTCCATTCCACGCCACTGTTCCACGTCCTTCTGCATTGGGATATCCTCCGGCTCCCAATGATTGCTCTTCATCGTCTTGTAGAGGTCATAGGCCCACTGGTACTTCAGCGGCAGAATGTTGAAGAACATGGAGTCCTTACCGTTGATGACCCGCTTGGCCGCGAAAGCCTCTTCCGCTTTCTTCCGGTCGAGAACGAAGGTCCGGTTCCCGATTTGAACAGTAGTGGTTTCAGACATGCTATGTGAGAGAGTAAAGTTACCCAGTTTGAGTAGTTATTTTATGTTTCCGAAGTATTTCTGCGGGCCGGTGCAGCGAGGGGGAGACTAAGATGCAAGCTCTCCCTCAGTCAACGGAATCTTGTCCATATTGTATGATCAAATTATTGACAATACTACATGTTGTGCTTTTGCGGAATTAGCAGCAGTTCCACTTTTTACTTGCGAGTCCCCCGATCCAGACAATTCAGGCCTCAGAGGCCACTTTCTAACAAGTGGCTTGTTACCCAAATCCGGTCCAAAAAAATGACGCGCCTGCCATCGTTCGCTCTCTTACCCCCATTTTCCAAAAAGATCTCCGCTCAGTCTCCTCTCAGAGCTTTTGTTAGAATCTTTCTCCCTGATTTCTTGAGTTTTGATCCTTCAAAAAAATAGATTTCTGCCAAATTCAAAAAAGAAGGTGTATTTTGCATCGCATCGGCTGCCTGATCTGATACTAAGCTCGTTCCCCATCGAGCACGCACTCGATACTTGGCTACATGCGCTCAATCCTCCTCATCTGTGCCCTCTTCTGGACTTCCATGGGCGCATTTGCTGAATCTCCCCCGGAGAGCAGTCCCCCAGCCCCTGATACCGGTGCCAAACCTGTCGAATCAGAGCGCTCCAAGGGCCCCTCTTCCATGATTCCGGAACCCACCGCAACCCTCCTCGCCGGTCTGGGTGGTCTCGCCCTGCTCTTCTTTGCCACCCGGCGAAAAGTGGGGTAGGGGCACCAAGTCGGGCCCTCCAGACTCCCGGAGTGCCTCACGTGATGGAGCCTTGATCTCCGGAATCGAACCTTCAGACTTCAGGATCAAAACGCCCACTCGTGCTTGTCGAGTTCGCACACGCAAGCCGCCATCAGCTTGATGGCATGCGCAATGTCCTGCTTGTGGCACATTTCGATCACCTGGTGGATGTGACGCGTCGGCAGGGAGATTGCTCCCGCAATCGATCCTCCCGCCGTCATCTTCTGCAGTGAAGCGGTGTCCGTTCCCCCGGCCCGAAGGATTTCCGGCTGCCAGCGGATCTTCTTGGCGGTCGCCACCGATTTCATGAATTCCACCATGCGATAGTCACAGATCACGGAGGAATCCATGATCTTGATACCCACCCCACCGCCCAGCCTGGTGCACTGCTCCTGGGGCTTTGAATCCGGGACGTCGTAGGCAATGGTGGTATCCAATCCGAAACTGAAATCAGGCTGGATCTCAAGGGTCGAGGCATGCGCTCCCCGCAGACCCACTTCTTCCTGCACGGTGAAGACGCCGTAGAAATCGTAGGCCGGCTTGCGGCGGCTTTTCTTCAACGCACGCAGTGATTCAATCAGA
>DMYM01000286.1:0-998 GCA_003483645.1 Verrucomicrobiales bacterium | reverse complement strand
ATCTCTTCAGCGCACGCAGTGATTCAATCAGAAGAAAGACCGAGGCCCGGTTGTCCAGTGACTTGACGTTCACGCAATCTCCCATCTCCACCAGCCCGCGTTCCCGCGTGACAGGATCACCCACCGCCACCAGTTTTCCCACCTCGCTCCCGGGAAGGCCCAGATCGATGAAGTAGTCCTCCAGCCTGGGTGGCTTGTTACGCTCCTCGGGAGTCATGATGTGGATCGGCTTGGACCCCATTACGCCAAGGAGATCCTCCCGTCCATGCACGAGCACGCGCTGTGAGGTCAGCGTCTTGGCGTCGAAGCCCCCCAGGGGGTTGAAACGCAGGAATCCCTCCTTGTCGACATGGGTAACGATAAACCCAATCTCATCCATGTGCGCTGCGGCCATGACCTTCATCTTGGAGGACTTACCCTTCTTCAGAGCGACAACATTGCCCATCGCATCCACCCTTACTTCATCCGCCAGTCCTTCCAGTTCCTCCAGGACCACATTCCGGATACGTGTCTCAAATCCCGGTGGACCCGGTTCCTTACAGATCCGCTCCAGCAGCTCTACATCAATAGGCATGTCCGGACCCTACTCCCCGACCTTAACAAGTCCACCCTCTTCAGGGTGGATTGCCACGTGCTTCACACCCTGGCACGTCCACTCTGCTTCCTCGCCGCCCTGGTCGTAATCGAGGGTCACCTCCTCGTCGGCCAATCGGTGGCCTGGTTCACCATGATCCACGAGCGGACACCGGTGCTGGGCCTGCAGCAGTCCATCGCAAATACCTTCTCAGGTGCTCATCCCTGCGACATCTGCACTGCTCTCCAGAACGAAAGCAGGAAGCAGAAGGAGGATGCACCCACGCCGGAGGCAGGTCCGCTGGTGAAGGTCATTGCCGTCCTCTTCAACGGAAAACGCATTGCTGTCTTTCCTCCCCCCCAACTATGGCACGTGCGTCCCACCCGCCGGACCTGCCCCTTCCAGCACCACCCTCCATGCAGCC
>DMYM01000267.1 GCA_003483645.1 Verrucomicrobiales bacterium | reverse complement strand
TCGCCCTCCTCATGGGGGTGCAGATCATGGCGGCGGCCCCCCGGGCGACTGACGAAATTCTTTCCGCTCTCCAGACCCGCCTGGAGAACAATGCCGGCTTTGAGGATCTCCTCGAGCAGCTGAATAATCTCGAACCCAAGGAGCTGGCGCGGCTCCAGGCCGAATACGACAAGGTCTGGCCCCGTATGCGCGACGCCTACCTGAAGGCCTTCAAGGAGGAAGCCAAGGAGCAGAACTCAGGCTCGATGCGCCAGGCCAACCAGAAGGCAATCCGGGAAGCTCGGGAAACCTTTCACGCCGTGCGAATCATGCCGGAGGGGCCCATGAAGGCCGCTATCATCGCCCGGAGCGAACCGGCGATCGGGCTGCTCCACGAACTCCTCCTCCCCTCCTCCGGACGCATCCTCGGGATCGCGGGTGATCCTCTTAACAAACAGCGGGCCCAGGTCCTTCGCCTGGGCGAGTTTCGTGACGGAATCCTCAAGGCGGCCATCGCCATCGAGGACGCCGAATCGGTCGCAAGGGTGAAGGCCGAAGAGCAAACGGTGGCCGAGGACCTCTCCGACCTGAGCCGCGATGGGCTGAGGCTCATGGAGCATAACCGCAAGATCGCCGAGGCGGAGATGGTCCCCAAGGCCGAATGGCGTGGAATCGAGGAACTCAACCAGATGCGCCTTCTGGTGGGCCTCAACGCCCTCATTCTCGACCCAAGGCTGTGCAACGCCTCCCGTGGGCACTCCGAGGACATGGGCACCCTCGGGTTCTTCAGCCACACCTCGCCGGTGAAGGGAAAACAGTCCTTCGTCCAACGGGCCGCTCTGGCGGGCGCCACCTCAAGCGCTGAGAACATCTTCATGGGCTCCAACAGTCCAGCGGCCGCAAACCGCGGCTGGTTCCGCTCACCCGGTCACCACAGGAACATGTTCAATCCCGGCCACCGCCGGATGGGCCTGGGCAACTACGGATCACACTGGACCCAGATGTTCGGACGCTAGGATTCTGTCAAGGATCGCAGGGGCGATTCCCCCCGGAGATCGTTCCAACCTATGGGGTTTTCCTTCGGGCATCTGGACCAAGGCAAGTTGTTGCCGGCAGGTGATGAGGAGGGCCCCGTCCTCGGGACGCCGCATCTCGAAGGCACACCAGAAGCGGACACGCCCCCAGTCGTCGAGCCAGCCCCGGGTCTCCAGCAAATCCCCCAGGCGACCGGGCCTGCGGTAATCGATCTCGGTCCGCACCACCACGGGATAGATCTGGGTCTGCGCCATGCTCCGCAGGTCAAATCCCAGTTGCCCCGCCAGCCTGGTCCGGCACCTCTCAATCATCCGCAGGTAGGCGAGGTTATGAACGACGCCCCCGACATCGGTGTCGTAAAACATCACTTCATCCTGGGTGCGCTCCTCGGGACGAATACCTTCCGGCTCAGCCATGACGGAAGTGTAGCGGACGAAAGAGCGGGGCACAGGGCAATCAGCCCTCCCGCGGTTTTCCCGGGAGGCAAAGGGTTGCGTCGGGTCTGGGCATGAGAGAGACTTCCGCCGCATGCGCGCGTGCTCTCTGGTCCTCCTGTTCCACCTGCTTCCGCCCTCCCTGCCGGCGGATGTCTACGTGGGCCCGGACCCTGCCGCCGCTCTCTTCCGGCGGGACAGGATTCCCATCGACACGGATACCATGCGGGAACTCTCCCGACACCTCACTGACCTGGCCCGCCGCGAAATGCCCCAGGAGCCCGTCCAGTTACGGGCCACCGCCCAGTTGCTCGCCATCGCGGTGCGTCTCGATCCCGCCAACCGCCCGGCCCGCGAGATCGACAAGGCCCTCAGAGAAGAGCGGCCGGTTGATCCCTTTGAGGGCGACATCAATGCCCCGCTGCGCCAGGCCTGGGGTATCGCCGACTGGCTCGTCGACCCCGAAGCGGGCGAAACGGGCGGGCGTCTCGGCCACCAGATCATCGACGCCCTCGCCGTGATCAATCCCCGGAGCCCGCTCGCCAAGCTCCATGATTCGGAGGGGGAAGCCGATCGCTGGCAGAATGTGGTCCAGCCCCTCGCGGCCTACCGCCGGAGCCCGGAACCGGAAAAGGCTCCCGACCCACCACAGCCGGAGCCCCCGCCCATCGAACGTCCCCCCATCCTGCTCCGGCAGGCCAGCACACAGACTCCCCTCTTTCTCTACGACAAGGATCTCCGCCGACACCTGCGCCTCGTGACTCTTCAGATGCAGGTCGAGGAGCTGGCGCAACCCGATCCTTTCACCTTCTCTCTCCTGCCCGCCATCGAATCCCCCGACATCGATTCCGCCCGCAACGAGGCCCGGAAGCTCCTTGAGAAAAGCTGGCCCAATCTTCCCATCCGGCACATCGCCCGGATCTCGACCGGCGAGGAACGCTATGCCTCCAAGAACGAGCAGGCCATCTCGGGACCGGCCGCACTCCTCATGCACGCCGCCCTGACCGGCAAACAACTTCGCTCTGATGTCATCTTTGTGGGCGAGCTGACGCCCGATGGCAACCTGACCAGACCACGCCAGAGCTGGGACTACCTGCGGGCCCTGCGGGTCGCCGGGGGTGGCCGCCTCCTGGTGCCCCCCGATTTCGAGCCGGAGCTGCGAGCCATGATCGCGCTGGAAGATCCGGCCTTCTTCCTGCGCTGGGAGGTCCTCATCGTAAGCTCACTTGAAGTCGCCCTGAGCCTGGCTGCCGTGAACGGGGACCCCGAGGGACTGGCGGTCACCTCCGCGCTCTATACCGAGCTCCGCGAGGTGAGCCGGAACAAGGACGTGGGCCAGCTCTGTGTGAACGCCAAGGTGCGCGAACGCTTGGCCGAGATCGTCAGCAAGGCGCCCTTTCACTACTCCGCCAGGATGCTCCTCGCCCAGGGAAACGCCGCGGAACGGCCCACCCGGGTGGAGCGGGAAGTAGCCGCCCGCATCCTGCGCAGTGCCGTCGAGCCGCTGAGCGGGATCGTTCGCCCTCCCCTTTCCCAGCTCAGCGTGAAGCGCCTCATCACCACCGGGGAGGCCTCAGGTGCCGAGATCGAGCGCTTCGCCAAGTTCATTTCTCCCAAGGAGCGGGATCTGGTGAAAGAGGCGCGGGAGATCGCACAGCTGGCCGAGGCCCTCGGCCGGGGCAAG
>DMYM01000468.1:5626-10900 GCA_003483645.1 Verrucomicrobiales bacterium | reverse complement strand
ATCCCGGCGAGGTGAAGGACGCCTTCTTCAGGCATTTCGCCAACGTGGGGGAGCCGCTGCACGTGATCGACTACGAGCTCGATCAGCAGACGGGTGAACGGGGGACGGTGCGTTGCCGGGCGGAGGTTCTTCTCAACGGGGAGAAGCGCCACATCGTTGGTCTGGGCAACGGACCCATCAATGCCTTTGTGCACGCTCTGGAGGAGGACGGCCACAAGGATTTTGTCCTCACCGACTACCGGTCCCATGCCCTGCGGGACGGATCCAGCTCCGATGCCGCCGCCTATGTGCAACTCAAGCACGATGACGGGCGGCTGGTCTGGGGCGCAGGAATCGATTCCTCCATCGAGATGGCAGGTCTCAAGGCGCTGGTAAGTGCCTGGAACCTTCTACGGTAGGGAGGCAATTGGATTCATAGCGTAGGGAGACCTTCGAGTCATCATGGTCCGGGCAGGGAACACCAGGCCAGTTCGTGGGGGCTGGGAAGGCTGTCCTATTTCAGGTCTTTCGGGATCGAATGATACCATGGAAGCTGCACCATCGGCTGGCGGAGCCAGTTGGTGGCGGGCTCAAAGGTGAAGAACTGTGCAATATAGAGCTCAAGGGCGAAAAGGAGCAAAAGAAGAAGGGTCGCGGCACGCAGGAAGAGGCGACCAATAAAGGAGAATGCGGTGAGGCCGGTTCGCATCAACCCAGGAGGAGCTGGAGGTTTTTCTGCAACTCGTGCGTGTTCGAAGATCTTTTGCTCGCGGTCCGTCACCTCATCTTTTTGCCAGCGGGAAGCAACAATTGCGTCATAGGATGCATCCGCGTAAATGCGACCTGCGATAAGCTTCAATAGAAGAAACCCAGGCACGATAAAGAAGGCGGCCCAGAAGAAGTAGTAAGCGTTGAGGAAGGAAACAATCTCGGCGCTGGACTTCCCTTCGAACGAATCGCCGTTTCCGACAACCGTGAGGGCGCTCACCGCGACCATGAAGATTGCGCCAAGGAAGGTGTAGCTGCCACTGAGGACGAGGCAGGTCATCGGTCGGGCCCGGATGACGTCGCGGACTTTACGGTAGGACCAAAATGCCCTGGTGGATCCGGTTATCGCCTGACGGGCTTGCGCGATGGGAATGTAGGTCATTGCGACCATGAACAGGAAGATCCCGATGAGTCCCCAGAGAGGTCCGATTTCCGCCTGTTCGTAGCCCTTCTTGAAGGAGTTGTCCCAACCCGAGTACCAGGAGAACATCATGATCATTCCGCCGGGCAGGGTGACCAGGAAGGAATTGAGCGTAATGAGGGAACCGGTTCTCCAGTTCGCCCCGAGTGAGCCGAGCAAGGCACGAAGGATTCCGGCGATCCGGGAGTGGAAGGCGGTCCCCTCCGTGCCAGAGAGAATATTTCCGGAGCGCTCGGACAGGAACCACCGTGGCAGGGTTCTCCGGCTGTCGGGGTCCTTGCCGAGGCGGATGGTCCAGAGCTTGTGGGCCCTGTGTTGCACCAGGCGGTAGGTCCAGCCCGCGAAGAGGATTGCGAGGGGAATGCTCATGCAGGCGAGCGTCGCGAAGATCCACGACTTGAAGATCCGGCCTGTAGCAACCAGAAAACGGAGGGGAGCCGGGAGCACCCTGGGCGCTGGGACCGGCGGAGGCATTTCCTGTGCCTTTGCTTCCGTCGGGGATGAGAAAGGAGAGGAACCCATGGAGGGTATTCAGGATTGCGAGCTTCGGGGGTTGCGGCTCTTTTCCGTCTGCGGTTGGAAGGAAGGACTGTTGGCTGCGTGTGCGCGGGCGATCATTCCGGGATCTTCTACGCGATGGCTTCCGCGAGGGGAGGCCCTTCTGCAAACCGGGTGGGCATGTTCATGTAATGGCCGACGGTTGCAGCGACTGAGATCTGGTCCACCGGGTGGTCGACTACCTTGTTTCGGGGAACGCCGGGCCCAAGGATGAGCGCCCAGATCTGGTGTGAAGATTTCGAGTTGAAGTGATGCTGGTAGGGGACTGCTACGAGGCGATTGTTGTCGCGGCCGCAGTCCGGGACGATAACGCAGACCGTGTTGTCCCGATAGAATGGATCCGCCTCGATGCCGTTGACGAGCTGCTTCAATCCTTGGTCAATGATGGAGATGCCTCGTGTGTAGTGGTTCTTGTTTCCCCAGTGGACGTAGTCGGGATCATTGTAGTTTATCATCAGGAGCCGTGGTTGCAGGTGCCTCATGCTCCACAGGCAAAGCTCCGTCAGGAGTCGGTCGCCACGCGGATTGATGAATCCGTCGCTGCCGTAGTGCTGCTTCCAGCGGGCCCAGAAGTTGTGAAGTTTCCCGTGTTGCTTGGTGCGGCCTCTGATCCTGTAGTCAAGCGAGCGCATTTTGTTGAGTTCGGCCTTCTTCTTCTCGAGTTGCGGGCCATTCCAGCGGCCTTCCCGGATCTGCTGGTCGAGGAGCCACACCTTGTAACGGTAGAGCGAGAGGGTTTCGGATTTGAAGTTTGCACCGAAGAGATGGTGATTACTGAACGAGTAGAACTCCTCGGAGGTGCGATCCTCCCCGTTGATGATGAGCGTCTCATGTTCAGCTACGGCGTAGGTCTTGCGCAGATACTCAAAAACGGTGGGAACCTTGGCCTCGAAGCGTTCTCCGAGGAAGGTATCGTTGACGTCTCTGAAGTTGTCGTACTTCCCGGTGAGGATATGAAGGGTTCCTTCTCCGTGGCTCGTGTTGATATTGCGGAATCGGTCGATCGACATGTCCTTGAAAAGCGTGCCGCGCCGGGTGAGTTCCTTGCAGAGAAAGGGCGAGTAGGTGTGCTGCGGGTCGATGGTTTCCCGCCGTCTTACGCCCCCGCCGAACCTTATGATTATGACGTTGGGCCCCGTATAAGCCGGTCGAGTGTCGGGTGCGGCCGCGGGGGAAAGACCCGATTCAAGTCCCAGGCAGGTTGCAGTGCCCAGGGCGGTACGGAGGATGTCACGTCGGGAAGTTGCGCTCGTGATCATTGGGTGATTATGTCGCACTCATCAGCAATGTCTGCTTCATTCAGGATGCGAAGGGTTCCGAAGCTTCCCGGTCATCCTGGCAGGCCCCACTGGTGGGTGCCGGGCGAGGCAGACTGGGGAGGCGATTCTGATATGGTTACCAGACCCCGAGCTCTTCCAATTGCCTGGTGGCGGTTCCAGCCCAGTCTCTGTTGGCGGCGGGCGAGGCGGGACTGGGGTGGAGGATCCTGCCGATGGTGGCCCCGGACTCGAGATCCGCCGCCGTAGCTGCCAGCTGCTTTTCGGCGTAGGTGCCAACCCCGATGAGATACTGCGGGTCGAGGAGCTGGACGAGGGTGCGGAGATGGGCGAGGCAGGCCTCATCGACGGGCTTCATGGATTCGGCCGGAATCTTGTCCGGGGTCAGGTTGGCCCCGGTGTCCTTCATCCAGACCAGGGGGCAGTAGTTGGCCACGAAGTGATCGGCAAAGAAGTCATTCGGGTCGGGAAAACGCTCGGCGAAGAGTCCCCAGAGACGTCGGCCACTCACTTCCGAGCGTTCGCAGTCAAACCCGGTGATAGGGCGCCTGGGGTGTTCGGGATCAGGTGTTCCTACTGGGCCTGAGATCCCCATCCAGTCGCGGACGGAGGAGATTTCGCCAAAGGGAACACCGGTCTGGGCCATCCCGAAGGGCCCGGGGTTCATGCCGAGAAGGAGAACGCGTCTGCGCCCCTTCCCGAAGCGCTCAAGGTAGTCGCAGTGACGTTCCCAGGCGTAGTCCAGGGGATTGTAGGTGTGGGTGACCGGGGTGGAGAAATTGAGCGGTCGGAGCGCCCTGCGCAGCTGGTCGGCAGCTTCAATGAGGGTTGGCACAGAAGGCAGATTGCGGAGGTGGATGGAGATGTCGAGAGCGGATGCGGACCCCGGTGAAGAGAAAGGAGCGACCTGACGCCGCCGCTTTCCGTGTGTTGGAGGTCGGGAAAATGGGGGTCAACTGCCGGAACCGCGTATGATTCGAGGGCGGCAGCAACCGGCGACGCGACCGTGGCGATCAGGAGAGCAGCGGGAACCGTAATCATGGAACGACGGAAGGTTCGTTGAAATGTCAGCATGGGATCGAGACGTAACGCATCCGACGGAGGCACGACAGGCAAGAGCCGAGCCCTCCGCCTCCTAATCCGGCCCCATCCATGAAGATCCACAAGATTTCTCGGACCCCCACCCTCCTCACCCTCTGCGGCACCCTGTTGTTCCTCTGTCCGACCGCACGGGCCGGGCAGGAACTGCGGATGCCTAATATTTTCGGCGACCACATGGTCCTGCAGAGGGATCAGCCGATCCGTCTCTGGGGCTGGGCGGGACAAGGACAGGGCATCACCGTCGCCTTTGCCGGACAAACACACACCGCCACCCCGGGCGCCGACGGAAGGTGGTCGGTGACCCTGAACGCCCTGCCAGTCGAATCCTCCGGCCGGATCCTGACCGTGAAAAGCGCGACCAGCACGCTCAGCTTCGAGGATGTCCTTATCGGTGATGTCTGGCTCTGCGGTGGTCAAAGCAACATGGAATGGCGGCTCCGCAGCACGCGCGATGCCGATGTCGAGATCCCTTCCGCAAACTACCCGGGCATCCGCTTCATCCGCATCAAACCGGAGGGAACCCCGGAACCCCGCGACAATTTCCCGGCCGAGAACAGCGACGGGACCTGGCTGCGGTGCACGCCGGAGACGATCGGCGATTGCTCCGGCGTGGCATACTTCTTCGGCCAGCGCCTCCACCGCCGCCTCGATGTTCCCATCGGCCTCGTCAACGCCGCCTGGGGGGGCACGATGGCCCAGCATTGGGTCACCCGCCAAACCCTCGAGTCCCTTCCCGCCGCCAAACCCTACCTCGAGGAATACGAACAAAAGTGCCGTGCCTGGATCGAGGGAGGGGGCGAGGAGGGTGCCACCAAACGCTTCGCCGCCGACCAGAAGAAGTGGGAAGCGCTCGCCAGGGTCGCCAGGGAGAAGGGGGAGAAGGACCCATCCGGCAAACCCAACCCGAAGAGCTACCTCAACCCGGCCCAAGGCCGCATCCCGGCCGGGCCCCTCAACGCGATGATCATGCCGATCGCCGGCCTCAGCATTCGCGGCGCGTTGTTCTACCAGGGCGAGAACAACTCCTTTGGCGACACCTGGATCCCCTTCCGCGAAACCTTCCCGGCTGTCATCGCCGACTGGCGCAAGCTCTTTCGGAACGACGAACTGCCCTTCGGCATGATCCAGATCGCCGGCTGGAGCACGCGCCGCTCGATGACCTACGACATG
>DMYM01000468.1:0-5297 GCA_003483645.1 Verrucomicrobiales bacterium | reverse complement strand
GAACCACCACACCAACGTCGTCCGGGAGGTGCAGTTCAAGACCTGGCGCTCCACTCCGAACACCGGCCTGATCGTCAGTTTCGATGCCAACAGCGACAGCAACATCCATCCGGGCCGGAAATACCCGGTCGGCGACCGGGCCGCCCGCTGGGCCCTCTCCGAAGTCCATGGCATTACCGATGCGGTCCGCAGGGGACCGCTGCAGTGGCACGGGCCGGTCTACAAATCGATGGAGAACACGGAAGGCAGGATTCGCATTCTCTTTGAGGAGGAAGGCGCGCAAGGTCTGCGGCTCGACAGGGCCGATGCACGGGGATTCTACCTCGCCGGTGCCGATCAGGTCTTCCACCACGCCGAGGCCCGGGTCAGCGGCGGCCGCAACACACCACCGGGCGTGGAGGTCTGGTCCGCCGATGTCCCCAACCCCGTCGCGGTCCGCTACGCCTGGTCCAACCTGCCCTTGGGCTCCCTCATGAATGGCAAGGAACTGCCGGCCTTCCCCTTCCGCACCGATACCTGGCCCCTCAAGCCCCACTACGGCGAAACGCTCTACCACGTGGTCCCGGCAAACGAGGATTGACCCGAACAGTGATCGTCAGCTCCCCAGCCCGCCACCAGGTAATGCCCCCCCGATGCCCAATGCCATGATGCGAATCCTGCTTGCTCTCCTCACCCTGGGGATCTGTGCTTCCGCAAAGGATGCCGGTCTCCCGGAAACCATGCTGGCCTGCCAACGTCAGTCCGGCGGTTGGCCGAAGAACTACGACCGCACCCGGAAGCTGAGCAGTAGTCAGCAGCGCGACCTCCGCAGGCAACGCTCACAGGACGATGCCACCATCGACAACGGGGCGACCCACACTGAAATCCATCTTCTGGCGGAAGCCTTCACCCGCACCGCTGATCCGCGCTTTGAGAAAGCGATCCTGGATGGAATCGATTACCTGCTGGACGGCCAGATGCACAATGGTGGCTGGCCACAGCAGTTCCCGGGCGGCCGCGGATACGCCACCCAGATCACCTTCAACGACAATGCAATGATCGGGGTGATGGACTTGCTCAAGAACATCGCGGACGGGCATCCGTCGTTCTCCTTCGTCCCCGGGCGCACCCGCCGTGAATGTGCAGAAGCGGTCGAGCGCGGCATTGCCTGCATCCTCAAGTGCCAGGTCGTCGTCGATGGCATCCCCACGACCTGGTGCGCCCAGCACGACCGCCGCACCCTCCGTCCATGCCATGCCAGGTCCTACGAACTCCCGTCCCTCAGCGGATCCGAGTCGGTCGGCATCGTCCGTTTCCTCATGCGCATCGAGAAACCGGACGAGAACATCATCCGTGCCATCGAATCCGCCATCGCGTGGTTCAAGCAATCGCAGTTAACCGGGCTTCGGTTGAAGCGGCTGGCCGACAAGAGCAAGCCCAACGGCTTCGACTACGCCGTCGTCAAGGATCCCGGTGCCCCGCCGCTGTGGGCCCGCTTCTACGACCTGCGCTCCAACCAACCCATTTTTTGTGGCCGAGACGGCGTCCCGAAGAAGAGCCTCGCTGGGATCCCCCACGAGCGGCGCACCGGGTACTCATGGCTCGGACATTACGCTCAGGACCTCCTCGCCAGGGATCTGCCACGCTGGCGTCAGCAGCGGGGCCGGAAGCCGTAGCCAGAAAGCGAAAAGGGCGACAATTCTTGCGAGGGAACCACCCTCTCCGTAACTCCAACCGTCAAAAGAAATTCCGTAGCAATGCCCCTTTCAGTGTGTTGGAGGTCGGAGAAAAGTGGCGCTCAGCTGCCGGAGCCGGGACCAGGCCGGGGGTCCGGCGTGGTCCTGGTGAGGTGGCCGTTCCAGTAATCCAGGTCGGCGCGTTGCAGGGCCCTGATGAGAGAGTGGGTCTTTTCCATTTCGATCCGTCTCGGCGCCGGGAAGTCCTCCCAGGTGCCGTTTTCCATCATGGCCTGTCGGATGACTTCGTACTGCTCCAGCATCATTTCGAGACGTTGCAGATAGCGTTGAGCGAGCTGGATGTCCGGTTCTGGATGCTCCGCCATCATCTGGAGACAGTCGTGGGCGGCGGAGGCTCCGGTGATCATGGCGGGGGCCTCTGCAGGCAAGGACCAGCAGTATTGGAGCGTCCGGTGGGCAAGGGTGTGCGCCTTGCGTCGGCGATCGAGGATGAGGAGGCCCTCCCCGGACTCTCCCTCCACCCGGGCGAGCGCTTCGCTCTTGAAGAGAAAGTAGGCTCCGTAGGCGGCAAGGTTGCTGGGGTCCAGTTCGTAGCCGACCGCCAGTTTCCTTTCCATCTCTCCCATGATGTAGGCCCTGTGGCGGGGAGACTCGGCAGTCCGATTGGTCCGTGAATTGTAGGCGGTCCGCATCGTCTCAATCCGGTCGAGGAGATAGGGGCGCACTCCGGAGAATTCCTTTTTGACTGCGACGGGAGTGTCATCCGGATGATCGCAGTGATCATGTTCGCACTCCTCGTGTTCGCACTGGTGATCGTCCTCCTCAAGCAGGCTGGCCAGGTAGTCGAGCTCGCGGTCTTCTCCCGCCGCCAGGCCCGGCTGGTGACTATGATCGTGGGCGTGTTCCTCTCCCGGTGGGTGCTCATGGGGCTCGCCGCGATGCCAGTAGACATCCACCGGTCCGCGCATGGCGAGTGACAGGGTCCGCCCGAAAGGACTTTGCTTGAGATGGAGCACATTGTGCTCCTTGGCAAACTTGCCGTCCCGGTAGAGCCTGCTTGTCTGCAGCCCCCAGGCCGTCAGGCCGACGGCGAGGAGGAGAATCTGGAGGCAATGGATGCTGGCCCGGTTCATGGGGAATCAGTTCAGTTGCGCAGGGGATCGGTCCGGAACAGCAGGGTGGCAGAGCAGCCGAGGACCAGGGTGATGGCCAGAAAGTAGAGGAGGAAACTGGTGAAATCGGCCCAGGGCAGGTGCCCCATCTTGAAGATGAGGCGGGGGGTGAGATCAGCGAGGTGATACTGTGGTGAGATTGCGTAGAGCCACTCCAGAACCTTGTTGTCGTCACGCAGGCGGATGGTCATGCCGAGGTAGGTGACCCCGTAGAGCCCGTAGAGGCACAACCCGGTGGGCACGACGTAGCCGATCAGGGTTCCGAAGCGACTGGCCAGTCCGACCCCAAGGAGGGCGAGGGGGCCCATGGTGAGCAGGAAGAGGGCCGCGAATTGCAGGTTGGTCCATACCCACATGGAGGCCTCCTGGGGGTTGGCGGGCATGGCGAAGAGGAGGCAGGTGGCTACCGCGACAAGGACCACGGGGAGCAGGAAGAGCATGATGGCGCTCCAGATGGCAAAGATCTGGCGCAGGGAGCCCACGCCCTGGGCCCGGAAATAGGATCCGATGCCGCTGCGGGAGTTGCTCTCCCCGAAACGGGCGGCCTGGGAGAGGGTCCAGAGAATCCCGATGAGCCAGGCGCAGGTCCAGGCGGTCTGGGCCCGGGCCGGCTCCAGGAGGGCGGTGTTGGTTTCGTAAGGAGTGAAGAGCGGGAAGACAATGGGAGTGATGATGGCCACAAGAAGAACCACGACCCACATCCTGCGGGCCATGAGAGTGGAGATCGTGAGTCTGAAGAGGTCCATGATCAGCAGGAGGCGGAGTGGCTCAGTTGAGGTGTTCCTTGAAGTCGGCCCAGGTGAGGTTGCCATCGCCGCCGCGGAAGATCTTCCCATCGGTAATGAGGAGGGCGCTGGGCATGGCCATGGAATCGAAATCGGGGTGGCAGGAGACAATCCGCACGGCCTGGTTCCCGGTGGCCTTCCAGCGCTCGCTGATGGCCTCACGGGCGGGAGTATCAAGCCCGGTGAAGGGCTCGTCGTAGAACAGGAGATTGGGTTCGTCCTCGCGGAGTCGGAACTCAGCCACCACCAGCCCGACCTTCTTACGGTTGCCGAAGGAAAGCTTGCCGAATTCCCTGCCCACATCGAGTTCGAGTTTGTCGGCGAGGCGGAAGGCGCCCTCGCGTCGCGCGGCGGGAATGAGGGCCCTGAAGATGGCCTGTGATTTCAACTCGCGGTCGAAGAAGAACTCGTCGCCGATGAACTGGCAGTGACCATGGGTTTCAAAACTTCCGGAAAGCTTCCGGATGAGTCCGGCGACGGTCTTGAGCAGGGTGGTCTTCCCACGTCCGTTGCGGGCGAGAAGATAGTGGGTGCCGTTTTCGAGCGGAATATCCTCGGTGACCTCGGCCAGAAGAGAGCGGTATCCAATTCCAAGCCCTTGGGAGAGCTTCACCGAGGCCTGGGGGTGGGCACTGGCACTGGGAGTCATGTTGAAAGGGGGTTGTTGCGTTCCCCGCGGATGAACATGAGCCCACCAGCAGTTTGGTGGGAGCTATCCGGCGGCGGGTGAACAGCGGCCTGCTATGTAGTTAGGGTTTGCCTTTATTTAAGCAAATTAACTTAACTTCTGCAAGGGCCGGACCAGAAAGAAAAAGGCGTTTTGGGGTCAAGACCCCGGGAATACCACCTGTTTAATGATTCCCTACTCCTTGTCGGGGGCCGTGGGGTGGTCGTAATTCATGGAATCGGGGGCCACCGCACCTCCTGACATGATGAAGGCCATGGCCTCGTCGAGGGTCCAGTCGGTGGAGGTCACCCGTTCGAGGGGGACGATCTCGAGGTAGCCGGAGGTGGGATTCGGAGTGGTCGGAACATAGACTGCGGCGAGTTCCCGCCCGGTGTTGCTGTCGGTGAGCACGCGGGTGACGAGGCCCACGGTCTTCATCTCGGGGGAAGGGAAGTCGATGAGGACCACGCGCTGGAGTCCGCCCCCGGGCTTTTCCTGCAGGACGGTGACGAGTTTCTTCACCGCGCCGTAGATGACGTTCACGATGGGAATCCTGGCGAGCACAGCCTCAAAGAGCCCGAGGATGCGGCGCCCCACCACCACGGTGGTGAGTCGGCCGATCCCATAGAGAACCGCCACCACCACCAGGATAGCCAGGAGGCTGGTGAAGAGAGGATTCTCAAGGATGGCCTTGAGGGGCTCGGGGCACCTGGCGGCCACCCACTCGATGGCGGGTCCACCTGCCCTGGTCAGCAGGTTGAAGAGAAAACGCAACACCAGCCAGGTGATCCAGAGGGGGATGATGGTGAGGAGCCCGGCCAGGATGTAGCGCCGCGTTTTCATCATGGAAGAGAAGATGCTCCAAAAGGAGTGGGAGGAAATAAAAAAGGGGTGACCCGCCAACGCCGGATCACCCCTGGAAGTATCAGATAGGGCCAGCCTAGTTTTCAGGCGCAGGCTCAGGTTTCTCGCCCTCCTCCGGGGCGGGGGCTTCCTC
>DMYM01000239.1 GCA_003483645.1 Verrucomicrobiales bacterium | reverse complement strand
GAAAGGTCCTGGTGAGAACCAGTTTGCGGATCAGTTTCTTCGTCGACCACCCGTTTTCCACGAAGGAGTGCGCAAGGTAATCGAGCAGCTCCGGGTGACTCGCTTTACCACCCATCTTGCCGAAATCATCTACCGAGGCCAGAAGCCCCCGACCGAATACGCGGGACCAGATGCGGTTCACCCGCACCCGGGCCGTGAGCGGATTGTCTGCGCTCGCCACCCGCTTCGCCCAGTCCAGGCGACCGCTACCCCCATCGTCGAGCGGTGCGCCCCCCAATCCATCCAGAAAGTGCCGAGGATTGGCATTCTGGCTGACATTCCGGTGGTCCCCCCGCAGGTAGACGGGCTGCTCGGTTGGCACCCCGTCAACCACACTGCGCACGTAAACGGGCCTGGGCAGTTCTTCCGCGATTTTGCGGAAGGCCTCCAGCTTGCCCTTGATCTCCGGATGTTTTCCGAGGTCGGGGTGCATTAACCCGGACTGCAGGAGCGCTCCCAGCACTTCGCGTTGCTCCGGCCCGATCACCCCCTTGCGGGCCGCCTCCGCAATACCCGCAATGGTGAGCGCCACTGCCTTCCCACGGTCTTCGTTCCGCGCAGGATCGTTCCAGACCTTGCCTCCTTGCGGCAGCTTACCGGCAGCCACTGCCACCCAGGCATCTTCTGCTGGTGCAGGCGGACGACCGTTTCGGCCCAGGCAATCCATTCCCGATCCCTGGTGCTGGATCTCAAGGAAGGCCGACTCACCCTTCCACAGGTGAGTGCCGAAGCTGATCTTCTTCCAGGTGTCGGAGTTGACTCCCACCCGCAGGCCTCCAGTGGTCGGCCCCTTGCCCGTCAACTCATAGTTGCGGACTACGAGGCGAACCGTGGCATGACGTCCGCGCACCCAGAGATCCACCGTCCCTCCATCGAGGATAAAGTCCGGTGAACGGAGCACCCCGTCCAGGCGCGGCGACAGCATCCCGGTAGCCGCCCCGGTTCCAATTGTCCCGCGAAGGACCTGGTCCCCGCTCTGGGAAGGCAGGAATCCATCCGTGTCGGCGGTGACGAATCCGGGACCACTCGCAATCCACTCGCCAAACGAATCGGACTGCAACCCAAACTGGTACTTCTCCTTTGAAGTTTCCGTTCGCGCGGATGCGGCCTCCACCTCTGCGGCAGGCTTGCCGTTTAAAACAGCCTTCAAGCCGGCCAAGACCGGCGGGTTGTTCTTGTCGTGCTTCCAGCGGAACCACTTCAGGAGCAGGCCGGCATCGACGCTTTCCTCGACTGCCAGGGCCTTGAGTCCTCCCTCGCACTCCTTCACGAAGGCAGCCAGGCGCACCTCCTGTTTCTCGCCTTTCTTGAGTGGAAGGTTCAACTTCTGTTGCAGGATCTCGAAGGGTACGCCCTTCTCGAATTCCTCGATCAGGGGAAACACCTTGCCGAGCACGTCCGCTTCCTTCTCCACCGACCGAAAGACCTCTGCCATGAGCTCCTGCTTGGCCCGGCGCAGGCGCCCACCCACTTCCGCCTTCTTTTCGGGCGACGCGATGTTCGCATAGTGCAACCGCGAACTGCGGAGCATGCCGTAGAAAGAATAGTAGTCCCTGGCCGTGATGGCATCGAACTTGTGATCGTGGCACCTCGCACAATTCACGGTCAGGGCCTGGAAGGCCACCCCGCAGACCTTGATCATGCTATCAAAGATGCGGGCCTCGTCGCCGTGAATATCGGGCGGACCGTGCTGGCCGTCGGTGAGATAAAGATAGCCGGGCCCGATCACTGATTCGTTGATCCCGCTTTCCCTGTTCAGGCGCGGCTTCTCCAGCCGGTCACCCGCCAGGGCCTCCATGACAAACTGATCATACGGCACGTCGTCGTTGAAGGCGCGAATCAGGTAGTCGCGATAGCGATCAACATAGGGCATGGTGTAGTCCGCCTCGAAGGCCTTGGTCTCCGCAAAGCGCACCACGTCCATCCAGTGCCGGGCCCAGCGTTCGCCAAAGCGCGGGGAGGCCAGAAGACGGTCCACCGCCTTCTCGTAAGCGCTCTCTGACGCGTCCGCCAGGAAAGCCTCCAGCTCGTTCTCCGTCGGGGCGAGACCACTCAGGACCAGAGAAACGCGCCGCAGGAGATGTTCCTTCCCCGCCCGCGGGGCGGGATTCCAGTTGCGTTTCTCAAGTCCTGCCAGGATGAAACGATCGACTTCGTTGGCCGGCCAGTCCTTCAACTTTACCTCCGGCGCCGTAACCTGAGCTGCCGGTTGCAACGACCACCATTGTCTGCGTTCATCGAGGTCAAAGTCATCCTCGCTCCTGACTGTTTCTCCAGTCGCCTCGCTTCGCGGATCGGGCGCCCCCCGTTTCACCCATTCGCGCAGATCCTCGATCTGCTCCTTGCGGAGGGCGGTCTTGGGTGGCATCGCCTCGTAATCCGGATCACGCTCCACCATCCTGATGAGAAGGCTCTGCTCCGGCTTGCCGGGCACGATGACCTCTCCGCTCTCGCCGCCCTTCACCCAGCCCGCCTTGCGGTCGAGCAACAGCCCCCCCTTGATCTTCCTGGCTGTGGCGGCATGACACTTGTAGCAGTGATCTGCCAGGAGAGGCCGGATCTTGTTCTCGAAGAACTGCAGGTCCTCACTCGAAATCGGATTGGCGGAAACCAGCTGGGACAGCAGCACCAGGACCGGGAAGATTGTGAGAAGGCGGGGCATCACGACAGGGTCTGCAGCCACTATACCGCCTCACTGGGCAAGCTCTATGGTGAAGTTTACAAAATCACCGCCCGGGGCAGACTACCGCTCCCCGCACCCATGAGAGCGGAAAGCCCTGATTCCGCGCGCACCCAGGCCTTTCCTCCGACTCAAACCTCAATGCCCGACCTACCCTTCACTGCTTTGGCAGGATCCAGACATTGCGGAACTGCAGAGGATTGCCATGCCCCTGCAGCTTGATAACGCCAGGCGTTCCTTCCGGCTCCCCCCGGGAACCACCGGTCTTCCCGTTGATCTCGAGTTTTTCGTGAATGGTGACGCCATTGAGCCGGGCGGAAAGAACTGCATTTCTGACCTTCTTGCCATCCTTCATCACCGCCGAATTGAAATCGACATCGTAAGCCTGCCACTGCAGGGGAGGAAGACACATGTTCACCTTCGAATCCGCCTTCTGGTAGATACCTCCGCACTCGTTGTTGAGCCCCATCAGGCCGAAGGAATCGAGGATCTGCATCTCGTAGAGATCAACCTGGTAAAACCCGCTGTTCCCGCGCCCCTGACCCCGCGCATCAGGCTTGAAGGGGAGCATGAACTCCACGTGCATGATGTAATTGAGAAATTTCTGACTGGTCCGGATGTCCCTTCCATCGGTGTTGAGCAGTCCGGTCCTCTCATCGAGGCGCCCTCCCGCCCAGTTCTTCATGCTTTCCTTGCTTCCATCAAAAAGAACAACCGCACCCTGGGGGGGCTTCGCACCGAGCGAGGGCGACTTACGGATCGTCCGCTGGAGCGAGAAGGCCGCCCCCTTGTCGGATTTAGCTGCAAACACTCCCTTGGAGAGCACCCCCTTATATGGTTTGTGTCCCTTCGGGGGAAACGTTCTGGTGGCACTGAACTTGGCGGCGTCCCTGGCCATGTAGTTTCTCGCACCCTCGGCCGGCACAAAGACCGCCTTGCCGTCGTCCAGCCTGCCATCAAGCAGGATCTTGTTCTGCCCATCCCAGCCCGCGCCCGGCAGTCCCCCCGGATAGAAAACGGCATGGAACCGTCCCTTCCCGAGGGCGATGACCTGAGCTCCCATGCCCTTACCGGAATACTCTCCCTGGACCTGGAAGTCGGGGGGAAGCTTGGAATCCTTGGGATCGGTCCAGAGTTGGCCAAAGGCGTTCCCCGTAAGACAGGCAACTGCCAGAGATATCTTGAAAGTGGTGGAAAAAGGCATGGTGACAAATGGTTGGCCGTCATACGAGTCGATCACCCGGCCTGTTTCAATAAGAACTTCTCCATCCTTCTCCACTACCACCCTCCCCGTCAGGTCATATCAGGATCTCTTCCTCCGGGCCGGGCCTGGATTCTGAAACTTTGCGCTTGGAACGCCGCGGCACCGGGATGATTGTTCAGAAAGATGAGGTATCCCTCCAGGATCCGCCGGTATCTCGGGATCCTGCTGCCCATGAGCCTGCTGGCATCCGCGGAGGAGACCCAGGTCTCCTTCCGGAACGATATCATGCCCGTCTTCTCCCGGGGTGGTTGCAACACGGGCAGTTGCCACGGACATCGCGACGGCCGGGGCGAGTTCAAGCTTTCGCTCTGGGGCGAGAATCCCGGAAAAGATTACCAGGCTCTCCTCCAGGGCGGCAAACGCGTCAATCGAAAGGCCCCCGCCGCCAGCAAGATCCTGCGCAAGCCCACCCTCGAGATGGAGCACAAGGGAAAGAAACGCTTCGCGGTGGACTCGCCGGAGTGCTCCCTCCTGCGCCAGTGGATCGAGCAGGGTGCCAAGGACGACCGCAAGGAGGCCCCGCGGCTGCAGTCCTTGGTGGTCACTCCCGAAACGCTCACTCTCAGCGAACCGCAACGTAGCGTGCAACTGAAGGTGGAGGCCACCTTTGCGAACGGTGAAAAACGCGACGTCAGCTACTGGTCGGTCTACACCCTCTCCAACCTGGTGGCCGA
>DMYM01000507.1 GCA_003483645.1 Verrucomicrobiales bacterium | reverse complement strand
CTCCTCTCCAAGGTTCGGAGCCCGGTCACCTCGACCACACTGGGACTGGCGATGTTGATTCAGCGAGCCGAGGAGCTGGTACGAGGAAACATCCCTTTCCTGCTCGATCCCCCGCCCCGCACCAGCGGGATTCCCGGCAGCAGGGAGTTTGCCGCCAGTCTGACCCGCCTCGGGCTGCCCGCTCCCACACCCGGCACGGTGGAACTGCTGGTAGATGGGACGGAGTTCTTTCCCGCCCTTGAAGAGGAACTGCGTAGTGCTCGTGAATCGATCGACCTGCAGTTCTACATCTGGGACAACGACGACATCAGCGTGCACTACGCCGACCTGGTGAAGAGACATGGCCGCTCGGTCCCCACCCGGATTCTTCTCGACGACATCGGATCCACCGTCTCGGCGAGCCTGGAGCCGCACACCCCGGCACCCGCGGGATTCCGCGCAGTCCCGGACATGGCCCGCTACCTGCGCCGCGACTCCTCTCTCCGATTGCGCCGTATCCTGAATCCCTGGGCCGTGCTGGATCACTGCAAGCTGCTCGTCTTTGATGGGCGCACCGCCCTCCTCGGGGGAATCAATATCGGCCGCGAGTATTACTCCGAATGGCACGACCTCATGGTCCGCGTGCGCGGTCCAGTGGTGGATCAGCTCCAGCCCGAGTTCGACAAGAAGTGGCGGTTTGCTCATCCCCTCGGCGACCTCTCACTGCTGCGGACACCTCCCGGATTCAGCTCACGAGCCGGGCCATCTCCACCGGGATCGTTTCCCGTCCGCGTGCTGAGCACCAATCTCCTGGAAGGGCGCCGGGAACCACTGGAGGCCACCCTGAGAGCCATTCGAGCCAGCCGCAGCCGGATCTGGATCGAGAACGAATACATCACCAGTGACCGGATTCTGGATGCCCTCATCTCTGCCTGCAGACGGGGGATCGACGTGCGGGTCATCATTCCGGTCCTCCCCGACGACCCCATCGAGAAGATCATGGACCTCGCCAACCACCAGGCTGCCGGAGTGCTTCTGCGGGCCGGTGCAATCGTCTACCGCTATCCCGGAATGACGCACATGAAGGCCACCATCTGCGACGGCTGGGCGACGGTGGGGGCCACCAACCTTGACACCCATAGCCTGCAGATCAGCTACGAATTGAATATTTCCTACTCCGATCCCAACGCGGTCAGGGAACTTGCCCGGCGCGTCTTCGCAAAAGACTTTGCGGCGTCCAAGCGTCTCACCATTGAGGACACCCGAGGCTGGTTCAATCCATTCGTGGAACCCCTCGCCGATCAGCTTTGAGCGAAGCTCATGCCGCCTCGACGGGCATGATCTCCTTCCGCCAAGCAGTGCACCCGTGCCCGCATGAGGGAAGAGGCGATCCCGGAGATCACTTTACGGTACAGGTCTCTACTCCGTGTTTCAGTGACTTGAAGGGGTCCTCCCAGGTGGGAATGAATTCCTGGGCAACATAGTCGGTGAAACCGGTCTTGACGATTTCCCTGATGATGGGCGGATAGTTGATCTCCTGCGTCCCGTCGATCTCGCCCCGGCCCGGGTTGCCGGCGGTGTGGTAGTGGCCGATGTAATCCTTGTACTCCCGGATGCGCCGGATCACATCGCCGTTCATGATCTCCACGTGGTAGATATCGAAGAGCAACTTGAAGTTCTCCGATCCCACCCGCTTGATGAGATCGACACAGAAGTCAACGTCGTCACCAAAGTAGCCGGCGTGGCCGGTCATCTTTCCTTCCGTGGCCCTGGAATTGAGATGCTCAAAACAAATAGTGATCCCCTTCTTCTCGGCCAGGGGAACGACCTTCTTCCAGGTGTCCACGCAGAGCTGGGCGGCCTTTTCCTCGTCCATGCCCTCGTAGCGCATGCCGGTGAAGGTGATCACGCGCTTGGCCTTGATCCGGCTGGCCACCTCGATGCCGTCCTTCAGCTTTTCGATGACCATCTCGGTATGCCTGGGATCGCAGGGGCCCTGCGAAAAGCCGTGACTTCCCACCAGCGAAATCTCGAGGCCAAGGTCCATCACCTCCTTGTAAGCCGTCCGCGGAATACCCTCCATCCCGTGCATGCCCAGCTTGACACACCATTCGGCCAGTTGCCCGGTCTTCACCCCGCGCCCTCCGAAACACCAACCCATCACCGAATGTTTGAAGGGGGTGTCGATCCTGGCTGGCACGGCGCCGGACCGCCCGGTTCCCAGGGCAAATCCACCAGCCGCCAGGGCGGCCCCACCGAGAAAATGTCGTCGTGAAGGATTCATTGAAGCGATCGTAGGACAGGAACGGGCAGATCTCCAACCTACAAAAAGGTGCTTCAGGCTTCCCTGTCACGAAGGGACTGGCTAGGAAATCCAGTCAGCCGTTCTCCGTCTGCAGAGCCTGCCCCTCTTTCCCCGCAATGAACGCTTTTCTCCACCTCACAGCACTCTCCCTGATTCCCGGGGCCTTCCTTTCCGCCCAGGATTTACCCACCACGGAACGCGACCGCCCCAATTTCGTGGTCATTCTCGCCGACGATATGGCCTGGGACGACCTCGGTCCCTTCGGCAACAAAAAGGTGCACACCCCAAATCTCGATCGCCTTGCCGCGGAAGGGATGTGTTTCGATCAGGCCTTCCTGACCATCAGCTCCTGCTCGCCCAGCCGCGCCAGCATTCTCACCGGACGCTATCCCCACCAGACCGATGCCGAGCAACTGCACTGGCCCATCCCCGCCTCTCAGATCATCTTCCCCCAAAGACTCAAGCTGGCCGGGTACTTCGTCGGGGCAGCAGGCAAGTGGCACCTCGGCGAAGCCATGCGCGAACGCTTCACGGTGGTGCGGGAAGTGGACACCTCGGGATTCCAGCTCCCCGCCAATGCCGGAGCCGATGCCCGTGGGAATTTCGTGGAGACCGCCACCGGAGACGCCAGGAGCGGATGTGCCGACTGGGTGAGCCTTCTCCGCGAACGGGATCCCAGCAAGCCCTTCCTCGTCTGGCTCGCGGCCGTCGATCCACACCGTCCCTACGATGAACAGATCTCGAAGCAATCCCATTCCCCCGACGAGGTTGTCCTGCCCCCCTACCATCCGGACACCCCACTCGTACGTCAGGACTACGCCCGCTACTACGACGAAATCACCAGGCTCGACCGCTTCGTGGGAGCAGTCCTCCATGAGTTGGAGGCGCAGAAAGCGGCAGACAATACCATCGTGGTATTCCTGAGCGACAACGGCCGTCCCTTTCCCCGCGACAAGACCACTCTCTATGACAGTGGCATTCGCACACCTCTCATCATCCGTTGGCCCGCCGTGGTGAAGCCGGGTACACGCTGCAACCAGCTGGTCAGTATGATCGATCTGGCGACCACCATCCTGACGCTTGCCGACCTCCCGGTAAACCGCAACTACATGGGCAAGGACTTCACAGCACTCCTGAAAGGAAAGAACGCCGCGATCCGCGACACCATCTTCGCTGAAAAGAACTGGCACGACTACGAGGATCGCGCGCGCGCGGTGCGGGACCGTCGCTACAAGTACATCATCAACCACTACTCCGATCTTCCCGCTACACCTCCCGCCGATGCGGCCCGTAGCGATACCTTCAAGGAAATGCAACGCCTGCGCGCGGAAGGAACGCTGCCCGAGGTGCAGTCGACCTGTTTCACTGCACCCCGCCCCCGGGAAGAACTCTACGATCTCGCCACCGATCCCCACGAACTCAACAATCTCGCCCGGGATCCGGCGCACCTGGACACCCTTGAACGCCTGCGCGCGGAGTACAAGCATTGGCGTATCCGTACCCGGGAACAGATCCCCAAGCTTCGTACCCCGGACGAGTTCGACCGCGTGACCGGAAAACCAACTCCCGCCCGTATCCGCCCCCGCTGGTCCAAGGCCAAGATGATCAAGGAAGGCGTTCTGCTGCCTTGAACCCCCCGGTTTTATTACCTTGCGCAGGCCGCAAGCCACCTACCCCGAAGCCGCAATCCGCTGCAAGTCGGCGCGGGTTTTGGCATAGCTGCGATCGTAAGCCAGCACGCGGGGATCGGGTTCCTCCCCCCGATGCCTGCACACCTCGCGATAGAGGTCAGGCCACCAGTTGCGGTGCTCGGTCAGGCCCTCCTTCTTCCACTGTTCCCAGTCGGAAACCACCTTGTCCCAGCAGGAACTACCGTAGTCCGCCGCCGCCGCTACCGTTCCAAAGTCTTTCACATACCAATCACGACCAATCCTTGCGTGCAGGACTTCATCGGCCCAGTCAAAGTCCTGAATCAACTGCGCGAACTCATCTCCGGAATCGGCCCCCACTTCCCACTCGTAGCGCTTGCCCGTCTTGGACATGAGCCCCTGCTCGATAAACCACAGGACCGCATGGCGTTCCCGGGGGGTAAGCTGCTCGTTCAGTCCTTTCGACCAGGTGAAATTAATCATCACCTTGCTCGGCCAGTCGATGCCGGCCCGGGCGAAGCCCACTTCTCCCATCATGGCGTGCCGGGCTTCATCCCAGAGTTGCCGTGTCATGTCCCGGTAAAACCCCCACGGGCGCCCACCCGTTTCTTCATCCCCGCTCTCCGTCACTATCTCGTAAAGAATGGACGCCATCATCTCAGGGACGTCGATCTCGCGGATGCGCTTGTAGAACATCATGAAAATCTTGTCCCGGCTCTCGAAGGACTCGTCGTAGAGGAACTCCTCGGCGTGCACTCCCATGTTGTAGGGATCCGGAAATCGTTCGTCACGCTGCGGCGTGCTGTTGTAGCGGAACTCCTCAGTCGAGTAGCGCGGGGATGGAGCGTTCCCCTCCTCCTCCGTTCCCGCCAGTCCACCCGAAGCCGCCAGCCAGCCTCGCAGTTCCTCCAGCCACTCCGTATGATCCTCTCTCTCGCCCGGACCTGAATTCTCAAGCGCGACACAGGCCTCCTCACCCCACGCAGTCATGGCTTCCACCTCGGGCAGCACCATCCGGAGAACTCGTAGTCCAGGCGCATCGGCAAGAGGATTGGTCTCCTCCCGATAGGCCCGCATGCTCTCACACAGGGCCGGCAGGGCAATCCGGTAAAGGCCTGCCAGCAGTCTTTCTCTGTCCGGAGCGTTCCGGATCTCGTCGAAAAAAAACTCCAGCTTTTCATGCGGCACCTTGTCCAGGCCCAGGGGAGGGTGCCGCAACTCCGCCACCCGGTCACGAAGGAGCGAAATGTGTTCCGCC
>DMYM01000508.1:7737-8682 GCA_003483645.1 Verrucomicrobiales bacterium | reverse complement strand
CCCCTTCTCACGCTCCAGGTCCATCGAGTCCATGGCGCGCTCCTCAAGTTGCTGGTGGGCCTCCACCGCCCCACCGGCCTTGAGCAATTCATCCACCAGAGTCGTCTTCCCGTGATCGACATGGGCAATGATCGCGATGTTCCGGATATGATCGGTCATGGGTCAACTGGCAATGAGTCGCCTGCCATGGCGATCCATCACGGCGTGGTAGCGCGAAGCCGGGAGACTCCAGTTTTTTTCTCCAAATGCAAGCGCGGGGATTACGAAACCGTCGGCTTCGAAGCCTCACTTCTTGTTCCGCAGGAAAGGCGGAATATCGAGATCCTCGCCTTCGATGAGATTCGGGTCCTCCCCGTCAAACTTGCCTTTGGGCCCGCCATCGAGGGCCAGCTCTCCCTGCGGTCTCTTGGCCTTGGCCGAGGCCTGGATCTCCTCCAGCGATCCCAGTTCGATGGGAGCGAGACCCTCCACGGGTTCAACCTCCTCAAAGGAGGTGATCTCTCCACCTTCTGCCCCCAGGTCAAACGACTCACCCGTTTCGGCCAGATTGGGCACGGCCTCGATCGCAACTGGTCGCGAAGGAGTCTCTCCCGTATCCGCATCAGGATCCATCTCCTTCGAAGGGTCAAAGACATCATCAACCGGGGAGACGTCGGAACGAGTCGGCAGCTTCACCCGCATGGTAACGTTGGAAGCGGTATTGGGAGAAACGGGAAGAACCTTCACGGGCTCGTCCTCCTCCTGCGATTTATTCTTCTTTACCCTCAGCCGGGGCTTGCGGCCACTGCGCCATTTCTTCGGGCCACCCTTGGCAGACGGTTTCAGCTCTTCATTCCCGGCGTCCTCCGGGACCACCGGGACAGGGGTGCTGTCTTCCTCTTCTTTGAACTCCGGCGTTGACCCCCGCTCTGGCAGGACATCGAGGTCGGCCTCGGGAAGAGGATC
>DMYM01000508.1:0-7384 GCA_003483645.1 Verrucomicrobiales bacterium | reverse complement strand
AGAGGATCGGGGACGGATGGCGAACTCGCCTGAGCACCCACCCCGGAGGTTGACGACGATGCCTCTGCATCCTCGCCCTCACCCGGTTCATCCAAGGGATCCGCACCTCCGTTCTCCTCCGGATCGGCTTGGGCGGAAGGAGCATCGTCGCGTTCCGCTCCACGTTCCGCCAGGAGGCGTTCTTCCGGAAGTGAACTCACCAGGGTAACACTCAATGCTTCGGCCATGGCCGAATCCACCGATGTTCCAAAGAGGATCTGGGCGGTCTCGGGCACGTGCTTGCTCAATCCACGCATGAGCAACTCCAGTTCGTAGAGTGTCATATCCTCGCCACCGCAGACATGGACAAGAACCGTATCGGTATCATGAAGGAGGCTGCCGCGATCGAGAAGCGGGCTGACCAGCGCGTTCTTGAGCGCCTGCTGGGCCCGATTCTCACCGTGTGCGATACCCGACCCGAAGAGGCAGCGCGATTTGGGTGAACTCAGGGCCGCCATCAGGTCGTCCAGACCGATATTCACCAGGCCCGGACGCATCACGATCCTGGTGACCGCCCGGATGCTCTCCGAAATCATGCGGTCGGCCGCGGAAAAGGCTTCGTGTACACCCTGCTTGGCGAGCACGAGCTCTCCCATTCGCGTGTTGTCGAAGGTGATAAGGGCGTTGGCGAGCACCGAGAGTTCAGTGAGGGCGGTCTCCGCCTGGTCCCGCCGACGCTTGCCCTCGAAATTGAACGGGGTGGTGGCAAAGACCACCGTAAAGGCCCCCTCTTCCCGGGCCAGTCGGGCCACCAGGGGTGCCGCTCCCGAACCGGTGCCGCCTCCCAGGCCCACGCAGATAAAGATGATCTTGCGGTCGCGCAACGCGTCCCGAATCTCCAGTTCCGCCTCCTGCGCAGCTTGATTACCGAGCGCCGGATCACCTCCGGATCCCAGTCCCTTGGTCAGGTTGCGGCCAAGCTGGATCTTCTCCGGAGCGACCGAACTGGTCAGGGTTCGCACATCGGTATTGCAGGCGAGGAGCTCGGCTCCTTCCATGCCATCGAGAGCGATACGGTCCAACATGTTGGCGCCGGCACCTCCTACTCCGATTATTTTGACGGCTGAGTTCGGGATGGTCTGCTGGCGAGTTCTCTCGTAGGGGATCATGACGGGACTACTGTAGACCAAGTAAGAGGACTCAGCCGCCAAATGGCCAGAGCGAACGCAAAAAACCGCTCACCTTCCCCAGACCGGGGGAATGTGAGCGCTCTTCCTCCAGGATTTGCGCGTAGCGAATTAATCCAAGAGCTGTTGAGTATTGCGGATCCTTAAAATACGCGTGCACCCCGCTGACGTCCGGACTCTCCGGTCGGTAGACCGGCAGATCGAACACATCGCAGGCCAGCTCACCGAAGCCCTGCATCAGGCTGGACCCTCCAGTCAGGAACACCCCAGTGCCCACCCGGGTCAGGCCACCCTCCGGCAGGCGTTCCTTTACCAGTTCCAACGTTTCCTGGAGGCGCATGCGGATCACATCATTGAGAATTTGCCTCTTGATTTCCACCTCCGGGAACCCGCCTTCATCAGGAATCCTGACCACTCCCTCGGACTTCGCAGGGTCCCCCGAGGCGTCTCCCTCGGTCTTCTTGACCTGCTCAGCCTTCGAAAGAGGAATGTGAGTAACTAGGTGAATATCGTTGGTGACGTGGTCACCTCCCACCGGAATGCAACCCGAGGCAAGGATCGCGCCGTCGACATAGAGCACGTAGTCGGTGGTTCCTCCCCCGATATCCACCACCAGGGCCCCCGCCTCCTTGCGCTTCCGGTCAAGGGCAATCTGGGCCGAGGCAATGGGAGCAAAGACCACATCATCCACGTCGAGAGGGATTTCCCGCGCGCACTTGATGCTGTTCTGGACGCGGGTGCGAACCCCGTGGACGATATGAAACTCGGCATCGAGAGTCTTGCCCAGCAAGCCCACCGGCATGGTGGCGTGGGGCTGCCCGTCCACGATATAATGGCGGATCAGGCTATGGAGGTACACATGCTCACTCGGGATGGCGATATCGCTCGCGATCTCCTTCACCTCCTCAACATGGCGGGGATGGATCTCCGGCTCTCCTTCCGGCAGTCGGTAAGTTCCGCGGTTGTTTGCGCCCTTGATGTGGGGACCGGTGACTGCCAGGAACACACTGCTGATATCGACATCACTGATGTCCTCCGCTTCAAGGAGAGCCGCCTTCACACAGGCACGCACCTGTGGGTAGTCGGCGATTTCTCCCTTGCGGACGCCCGCCGAGCGGGTCTCTCCCAGTCCGAGAATCTTGACTGATCCATCGGGTTTCACCTCCGCCACCACCATCACCGTCTTGGTGGTTCCGATCTCAAGGCCGACATGAATGCGAGATTTAGACATTTTCCTTCCCTGTCAGTCCTAATCCCAAGTGTCCTCGATGAACATTTCTTTTTACTGCCGGAGGAGGGACTGAATGTCCCGCTGCAGGCGACTCCGCGGCTGCGGCACAGGCGCTCCCGACTCGCTGGCCACCACCGGAATATTACGCTTGGGAATCAGGTTCACCATTGCCATCGATTCCCCCTCCTTTGCGGTAACGCGAAGCAGGGTGATGAGATTTTCGAGCTGCTCCTTGTGATCATACATCCCGAAGGTGGCCAGCACACCTGTGTTGGTGACCGCTTCCAGGGAGTAGTCATTCCGCACCGCAACCACCGGCAGCGACCATCCCTCCCCGGCCAATTTCTCCTGTGAAAGCCTGATCAGTTCCAGCCCCCGTCGCGCCTGGTGATGGCGAATTTCCTTCCCGATCGTGATGTCACCCTCTTCCACCTGGCTCACCAGCAGGACGGGAAGAAGACGGGCCTTCTCTTCCCACCAAGCATCACAGGGGAAGCAGATCCCGCTTTTGTCGAGGAGGATTCCCGCCACAGGGTTTCTGCCGATAATTCCCAACGGACGGCATTCCAACCACGCAATAGGCTTTCGCTCCTCCACCCTCACCCGCAATGTCCCGGGAAGACGTCGGTCCAGTTCCACCCTCTCGATGCCGGGGCGTTCCAGAAGTTGCCCCTTCAGTTTCCGCAACTTGAGCCCAAAGATGCTGGAATCGGGATCGAGCTCGGTCAACTCGCTGAAGTGCTCTGCAGTCATTTCCCCGTTGCTCTCCAGATCCACCTGCCGGAGCCGGAACTCGCTGTTCTCGATGAAAAACTCGCGCAGGCTCTCCTGGACGCCCCAACCCACTCCTGCCAGCAGTGCTCCTGCCAGCAGTAACTTGCACGAACGCCTGAGATGACGCAGGCAGCTGAAGCACACGATACGCGGCGAACTGACCTTCAAGTGCAGTCGGCGCTCGGGACTGGGACGATTGACTCGAGAGGTCTTACGACGGGGCATCGGTTCTACGAAGGGATAGCGAAAGCTCTCCGATCCGACGGCAAAGCGCTCCAAAGCCATAACCTGGCTCGGCCGCCGCGGCACCCTTCGGCAGAAGGCTGCTCGCCGTCATTCCGGGAATAGTATTAGCTTCCAAAATGTAAGGATTACTTAAGGAATCTAGCAGGATATCGACCCGGGAGTAAACCTCAATTCCAAGCGCCCGGTGGGTTGCCATGGCCGCATTCTGCACGATTTTGGTGGTTTTTGCGTCTAAATCAGCCGGGCAATAGTAGTCAGTTCCCCCTTCTTCGCTCATCCAGGGGTATTTGTTGCTCATGTCATAGAAGCCCTCCCGCGGAACGATATGCACGATCGGAAAGACCTCCTCCCCCACGATTCCAACCGTCAGTTCCTTCCCCTCCACGAATTGTTCGACCAGGACCTCGTTGCCAAACCGCGCCGCATCCTCCATGGCTATCCGCGCCTCTTCCGGCGTGTGCACGATGTGAACCCCCACACTGGATCCCTCCCGCGGCGGTTTCACCACGCAGGGAAGCTCCATTAGCGGGAGCACCACCCCACCCGAGACATCTACGATCTCGGAGGCGGGAGTCGGAATCCCCTCCTCCACAAAGCGCGCCTTGCTCGCCACCTTGTCAAAGGCCAGTTCACTGCTCACCCGCCCCGCTCCCGTGTAGGGCACCCCCAGATCTTCCAGGTAGGTTTGCAGGGCGCCGTCTTCCCCGAAGGTTCCATGAATGACATTGAAGGCCAGACCGGTAGCTTCCGGCAGCACAGGTGCGGTATCAATCACATCCACTCCCACCGCCGTGAGATCCTCTCCCCGCAGGGCTTCCAGCACGGCCTGCCCTGAGCTCAGCGATACCTCCCGCTCCGATCCCGGTCCCCCCATCAACACTGCAATCAACACCGACTCATCCATGGCACGGCAACATCATAAAAGACCCGGCCCACACGGTCGAGTGCTTTGGGATTCTCACGATGAAGCGGCACTCAATCACCCTGCATCCTCGGAGGTGGATGCAGGCCGATATCGATGATATCGCTCAATAAACCCGGGAACCTACCGGCCGGGCAGGTCAACACCCGATCATGCGACCTCCGGGGAGCCTTCAGAAGCTCACCTGGTCCTCCCCCAGGATCTGAACTTCCGTTTCCAGGTCGATCCCCCGCTTCTCCTTCACTTCCGCCTTCAGTTCATCAATGAGCCGGAGCACATCGCTCGCTTCAGCCTTCCCCCGGTTTACGATAAAGTTCCCATGCTCGGCAGAGACCTCGGCCTTTCCGACCCTCTTGCCCTTCAATCCCAGTTCGTCGATGAGTTGTCCGGCCCCGATACTATCGGGATTCTTGAAGATGCAACCCGCACTGGCTGCCACCGGCTGGGTGCTGCGGCGGTGATTTCTGGATTCCAACATCTCCTCGCGGATCTCCTCCATCCCGGCCGGTGTACCGCGAAAGATCACCTGCAAAGCATAGTTGCGGTGGAGTTTGGGAACATTGCGGTAGAAGGCCTCGATCTCAGCACGCGAACGGGTACGGATCTCGCCGTCCTCGTCGAGGAACATCACGCTCACCACCTGGTCAAAGGTCTCCAATCCCATTGCCCCGGCGTTCATACGCAGACCTCCACCCACATTGCCGGGAATACCTTCCATCCAGGCAAAACCTCCCAGTCCCGCAGCTTCCGCCACACTGGCCACCTTCTTTAAGCGCGCTCCCGCCCCGGCGGTAAGCAGTTCAGCCTCCACCGTTACTTCGCCAAACTCGCCCTTGGCCGGATGAATAACGGCCCCGCGAATGCCCCCGTCACGGACCAGCAGGTTTGAACCCCGTCCCATCACGCGCACCGGGACACCCCGTTCCTTGAAAAAAACAACTGCCCGCCCGAAAGCCGGAAAAGTCCGTGGCTCCACCCAGAACTGAGCTGGCCCTCCTACCAGCATGGTGGTGTGCCGCCGCATCGCCTCGTAGAGCCGGGCCTCCAGCTCTCCCTCGCCAAACTCACTCCGTAACGCCTCCAACAGGACCAGATCATCCGCAATCTTCCTTCCCGCTTCATGCACATTGCCTGCCCCCAGGGTGATGAGGAGATCTCCCGGTTGCAGTAAATTACCGACCACGTGATGGGCGGTCGTAAGGTCCTGGTGGTATACACACCTGGTGTTCCCATGGCGCTCCACCGCCTCCACGATCGTCCTGCCGCTCACACCTTCGATAGGTGCCTCGCTGGCCGGATAGACGTCCGTCACAAAAACGATATCCGCCTCCTGCAGCACCACGCCAAACTCCTCCGCCAGACGCTGCGTCCGGGAATACCGGTGCGGTTGGAAGAGCGCGACGATACGTTCCGGCTTCAGTGAACGCGCCGTCTGCAGGGTCGCTTCGATCTCGGTCGGATGATGCCCGTAGTCGTCGATGATGCGAAAGCGCGAGGAGAGGTAGACAGACTCAAAGCGACGCTTTGCTCCCGCAAAGGAGGCCAGGGAACGCGCCACCAGGCTGAAATCCACCCCCAGGTCGTCAGCCAGCGCAATCGCCGCCAGCGCATTGAGAACGTTGTGCCGCCCCAGAATGCCGAGTTCCACCCGCCCCAATTTCTCGCTCCGCCGCCACACCGTGAAGGAGATCACCCCACGTCCCTCGGTCACATCGGAGGCCGTAAAGTCAGCATCATCCCATCCATACGAAAGAGCCCCCTCACACCCGCTGCAGAGTTCTCGTGCAGTAACGTCCTCCGCACAGTAGATGATCTTCTCCGAGGTCTGCTCCAGCAGGGTCCGGAAGACTTCCACAATTTCCTCGAGACTGTTGTAGAAGTCCAGATGCTCCGCCTCGATGTTGAGCACGATGGCATGCGAAGGCCGGTAGAGAGCCAGGGTGCCGTCGCTCTCATCTCCTTCCGCCACGAGGTAATCGCTCTCTTCGTCCCAGTGGGCATTTGCCCCCAAAACGGGAATTTCCGCCCCCACGTAGTGCGATATGGCCCTTCCGCTCTTCTTCAGCACGTGCGCGCACATGGCCGAGCTGGTGGTCTTGCCGTGCGTGCCGGAAACCACCACGCCCTTCCGGGTATGCAGGATGGCCGCAAGGCACTCGGCCCGACGGACAGACGGGATTCCCTCCCGGTCCGCCGCCACCAAAGCCACGTTATCAGGCTTGATTGCCGAGGAATAAACAACCACCTCCGCATCGGAAACCGCCTCCGCAGAGTGGGGAGAGGAAAACGCCAGGCTCAGCAACTGCAGGCGCTCGGTCTCGCGGCTGGTCACCCGGTCCGACCCGCTCACCCTGTGCCCCATTTCAAGGAGGAGGGTCGCCAGACCGCTCATACCCGATCCCGCCACCCCCAGCAGATGAATCCGCATCGGACGGGTTCGATCGAGAAGACGCTGACTGATCTCATCAATCATGATGTGCGACTGGGATGGTGATCGGGAATTGGTTGAGCGGAAAGCCCCAATAGATCTGATCGCTTTCGGCTACTTACCCGGGCAGAAGGATATCACAGATCCGTCCCGCTGCGTCATCAACGGACAGTTCCCGCGCAGCCAGCTCCATAGCACCCAGCTTTTCCGGAGACTCCAGCAATCCCCCGATCAACTGCGCCAGTTTCGGCCCCTCCAATTCGCACTCCGGCGCCAGGAGAGCCGCCCCCGCCTGCTCGAAACACCGTGCATTGTGGGTCTGATGATCGTCAGCGGCGTGGGGATAGGGCACCAGAATTGAAGGCAGTCCGAGGAAAGCCAGCTCCGTGAGGCTGGCACCTCCCGCCCGGCTGATCACAAGGTCACTGGCGGCGTAGGCCGCTGGCATGTCATCGCAGAAACCACGGACCACATGGCCGCTCCTCCCCGCTACCAACTCCTTCACCCGCTGCTCGTCTTTCCGGCCCGCCACCTGCAACCACTGCACCCCCTCTCCAAGGATCTCCGCCGCCTCGGCCACCAGGGTGTTCAGGCCCCGCGCACCTTGGCTGCCCCCG
>DMYM01000353.1:2591-4481 GCA_003483645.1 Verrucomicrobiales bacterium | reverse complement strand
ACGGCGTGACTTTCCGTTTCACGGGCGGAGAACTGGCAGCCGGCTCCCATGGGATCCTCGTCACCGAACCGGCCAACTTCCCCGGCTTGAACGTGCTCGGCACCTACACCGGCTCGCTCAACAACGGAGGAGAGCAGCTCACCCTGCGCGATTCCACCGGGGAGAACATCCTGTCCTTCGAATTTGAGGGCGACTGGTTCGCTCCGGCGCGGGGAGGCGGTTACAGTATCGATATCCTTGACGAGGACGCCGACTGGAGCACCTGGGATTTCCTGTCGAGCTGGGCACTCAGTTGCGAACTAAACGGATCGCCGGGAGAGGCCAATCCGGAGCCACACAGCAATGCCTACCGCTCGTGGAGCGCCCAGTTTTTCACTCCGGCAGAGCTGGCCGACCCCTTGGTCAGCGCTGCGGAGGCGGACGCCAGTGGTGATGGTGTGCCCAACCTTGTCAAGTATGCCCTCGGGATCGATCCCGCCATCCGGACCCGGGCGGGGTTGCCTGCCGTCGACACCGAGAGCGGCTTCCTCACCTTCAGTTTCCAGAGGCTCGTGAAGACCGCCGATCTCAGCCTGGTGATCGAGATTTCGACCGACCTGATCTCGTGGAGCGCCCTCACCACCGAGGGCACCGTCATCGACAACGGCGACGGCACCGAGAACCTTACTCTCCGTTCAGACACACCGCTCTCCAATCAGCTGCGGCAGTTCATCCGCCTGAGGGTCATTCAACACTAGATTCTCCATCCTCACTTCAACCCAGCCACACCGTTAGTCCAATGAAAACCAGAATCCTGATCACCGCCGCCTTCGCACTTGCAGCAACCCCCATGGCCATGGCCGACTACCCTGCGGTTGTCCTCGCTGATTCCCCTCTTGCCTACTACCGCTTCGAGGAGGTGCCGGGAGCAAGCGCGATCGCCGACTTCAGTGGAAACGGGCTCGATGCCGATTACAGTGCACCCATCGGCACGACCGTTCTGGGTGAACCCGGAGTGGTCGGTCTGGCCGCCCTCTTCAATGGTGACGGCGGCATCCTGACGCCCTTGACGTTCGACCCTTCCGTGAGCGACTTCTCCATTGAGACCATCTTCAACCCGACTATCATCCCCGGCGACGCGGGCATCATCGTCTCCAACCAGAACGGCACCGGCGTAGGCCGCAGCAACCTGTTCGTCCACAGCACCGCGAACATCCGGTCCTACATTGGCGGAGGACCCACAAATGCCGGACCGCTTTTCGAAGCGGAAACCTGGTATCACATCATCCTGACTTATGACCGGAGCGCGGTTGCAGGCGGCGTCGATCCGACGATCCGCTTCTACGTCGATGGTGTCGAGCAAAGTGGCAGTCAGCGGGTGACCGAACCCGCCAACGGAGGCTGGGTCCTCGGCTCGCACAAACTTCTCGACAGACAGTTCTTCACCGGATTGCTCGATGAGGTTGCCATCTACGACTTCCGGCTCGACGACCCGGACGGCGATGGCGACACGGCCGACTCGCGCGTGGCACCCCACTACGATGCCTACCTGAAAGCGAGCGTGATAAAGCCGCCGGTCCTTGCTTTGGCCATCACCAAGAACGGTTCCGATCTCGTGTTTGAGTGGGAGAGCCAAGCCGGAATGACCTACAATCTCACGAGCAGCGCCGATCTCGCTGCCGACCCCTCCACCTGGGAATTGGTGGAAGGGGATATCCCGGCGGATCCGCCGACCAACACCAAGATCATCCTGCGGCCGGGTGACCCGACGCGTTTCTATCGGATCGAGGAGTTTCCCCCGCCCCCGGTGACAATACTCTCGGAGAACTTCGACGGTGGCCCGAGCCTTCCTGCGGGCTGGGTGATCGGGGCCAACACTCCCTCCGACACCGGGACTACCCGGTGGGAACT
>DMYM01000353.1:1784-2191 GCA_003483645.1 Verrucomicrobiales bacterium | reverse complement strand
GGCACAAACATCGCGGCCGACTATGGCACCGAAACCGACATCTGGCTGCGGTCGCCGGGCACGATCGATCTCACCACCGCGACCGCTGCGACTCTCGTCTTCCAACAGTTTCGCGATATCGAGGCCCTGTTCGACCTCGGCTCGATTCGCGTTCTCAAGGCCAGCGATGACAGCCAACTCGGCGCAGACCTCCGCAATCCCACAGATGGTACCGGTGATTGGGAACAAATCACGGTGGGCCTGCCCCCCGAAGCGCTGGGGGAAATCATCAAACTCGAATTCAGCTTTCAGGCCGACGATTTTGGGAACCAGGCCGGCTGGTACATCGACGATGTGACCGTAACGGCCCGAACTCCTTGAGCTCCGAGAGAACTACGATCGTGTCGCCAAGGCAGCAATCAAAGATG
>DMYM01000353.1:0-1397 GCA_003483645.1 Verrucomicrobiales bacterium | reverse complement strand
GAAACCCCTGCAGAGATCAATACTCATCGAACCATGAAGACAGGCTTCCCCCTTCTTGTCCTCGCCGCTCTATCAATGGGTGGTCTGGGCGCCGGTCCCGCGCCGCGCCCCAATATCCTTTACTTATACGTCGATGACATGGGTTGGGGATCGATCGGTCCGAACGGCCAGGAGGCCCGCCGCGTCAACGGCGACCCCCGTGTCCTGACCCCTAACATCGACCGGCTTGCCGCGCTGGGGGTAAACTTCACGCGCGGATATGGATGCACGGTTTGCTCGCCGGCCCGCTCATCACAGCAGTCGGGATTTCATCAGGGGCACACTTATGCGGATCGCAACAACACCAACAATGCGAAGAAGGCGATGCGTGCAGACGACGTCCTGATGGGCGACGTCCTTTCCGCGGCCGGTTACGCCACTGGATACTGGGGGAAGTGGGGATATGGGGCCTCACAGAGCCAGAACAATCCAGCTATCCTGAACGTCCAGACTCTTCCCAGCTCGCACGGCTACCAGTACGTCCTCGCCGAGCTCCATCACGTCCGGGCTCACACCTACTTTCAGCCGACCCTCTGGTCATTTCGACCCGGCAATGCCGGCATGAGCCTGGTCCCAAATTCGATGAGTGCTTATGCCAACAATCCGAACTATCCCGAGTATCCCGCGTTGCAGAGTGACGGGATCTACCCGGCGACCGCCTACTGCGATGACTCCTATGCCTTTGCGGCGCTCGACTTCGTGCGCTCCCAGGCGCAGTCCTATCATCAAACCGGCCGGCCCTTCTTCGGTCTTCTTGCGGTCCAGGTTCCGCACTCACCCTACGACGACATCGCAGCGCTGCCGGAATGGGACGGCGCCTACAGTGGGAATGCGCCCTTTGGGACCCTCACGCCGCAGGCAAAGCAATGGGCGGCGATGGTCACGCGGGTCGATGCGCACTTCGGCAACATTCTCGCCGCGCTCGAGGACCCGGACGGCGATGGCGACCGGTCCGACTCGGTGGCGGACAACACTCTCGTGATCTTTCAGTCCGACAACGGTGGCCCCGGAAACAACGCTCGGTCCGAACTGGACGCCAACGGTGGCTTGCGGGGAAGCAAAGGAAGTATCTGGGAAGGAGGGATCCGCGTGCCTCTCGTGGTTCGCTGGCCGGCCATGATCACGGCCAACTCGACGCTGCGAGCCGGGACGAGCAGCGACCTCGTGGTCGATGTCACCGACTTTCTGCCCACATTCTGCGAACTTGCCGGCGTCGATGTCCCCGTGGGCATCGACGGGGTGTCGCTCGCGCCGACCCTCACCGGAATGGGGCACCAGCGGCACCGCGAATTCCTGATTCACGAGGCCGGTTCCAACCATTCGATCATCCGGGGCAGGCACAAGCTCGTCGGTCCGGC
>DMYM01000053.1 GCA_003483645.1 Verrucomicrobiales bacterium | reverse complement strand
TCTGATAGAATAGAGAGTTTCTCTCAAAACCGCCCGATCGGGGCAACGCGAATCCAAATTGCTGTGCAAGACCAGCCGCTCCACCGAATCCCGTTTCCCCTTCTGCGTTAGGCAGAAACGTCGTGGTCGCCGTGTATTCCAGCGGTGTCCTGAGCGCAGGCACAAGTGCAATTAGCGCTCCCGCAAACGTCGAGAGGATGATGAGGCCACCTCGCCGAAGAAGGACACTTGCCAGATTGAGAAGTGAAATCTCGTCATCGTCCGGCACCTGACCCATGTGCACGTGAGTCACCTCCGAATCCACGTCTCAGTACCTCCCGAGCTGGCCGACCGCGATGAGGTCGGGTACGTCGCCTCTCTCTTTACACACCGCTTTATCTTCTTGGACCCTAACGGTGCTGACTTACGGGTACCGCGCACTTCCTATCCTTGAAGACCACGGGCATCGAATCAAGGGACCGAATCTGCCAATCAATGAACTCAGACGGGGAACCTCGCATTTGTCGATCCGGGCGTCGGAGCCAATCAGAAAGCAAAACTCATCGACGCCGACAGTGGCGCAATAGTACATAAGGTCGACCATATGCGTCGCCAAATCTACGAAAGAAGTCCTGGTGTCTCTACCCCACTGCCAGTCATGCGCATGAGTATCCACCACCACATAGCTTCCGCTGTCACTCAGTCCATCATGGATAATCACCTCAAACACATCGAACTCCTCAATACCCCGATGAAGATCCCGGGTATATCAGGCGATCTCGCCTGAGAGGGAAGGTGGTAGTCACCCTCTTCCCTGCGCTGAAACCCGGGCATGGGCTCTACCACACGTAGCCAGTCTCTAACTGAACCAAGACGTTGGAGCGATCGGCCTCAGTGAAATCGAAGCGGGAAACGTGTTCGTAGCCCAAGCGAAGCGTTCTCTGGAATCCGGTAACCGCAGGGAAGCGGGTCCATTCGACGATCACGCGCAAACGGATCTCATCGGGGTTGTCGGCGAGACGCTGCCAATCCATAGTGCCCGATTGCAGGGGATCGAGTCGCCCCAACCACCAATCGTCCCCAGAGTAGCGCTCCCACGCCGCGAGACCGAGGACTCGATCCCGCTGACCCCTCCAGTCCACCCCACCCTGGAACCCGGTGGCAAGGGGTCCCATGAAATCGCCGATCACACGCCGGTCGAGCGTAAGTCCGCTCGTGAACTGGTGGTGGGTGTGAGGAGTGCCCCCCGCGTGCCGGATCTCCCCCCACAGATCAATCCGTCCTTGGTCTCCCATCCCCGCAACCCGGAATCCGGCCACCCAGACGGCATCCCACCACAGCCCTCCAGCCTGCTGTTGGAAATGACCCCGGTCGTCTGTGGTAAATCCGTTAAGATAGAGCTCGGATCGAATGGCGGGGATCGTGAGCCGAACATCCGCACCGACTACCCGATCGGAAAAATTGAATTGACCGGGTATAAAGAAGAGGTATGCATCCTTGAACCGTTGTGAAAATCTACCTGCCGCGGGACCACCCTCTCCACCTTGGTGGCTGAGGGTAGTGAGACCAAACTCCAGGTGTGCACTCGGGCGCCAGCCCAGACGGTTCACAATGAGCTTGCTGTGGGAGACATGCCGGTTGGAACCCATATCGGCGATGAGTGAGCTGAAGTGCCAAAGGCCGAGCGCACCGAGTGGTCCGGGCAGACGTAATGGTCTCTCGAATGAGAGCCGAACCATGTTCAGGCCACGGGCGTTGTGAGACAGGATGGGGCCGCCTTGTGGCCCCTGGCCGAGCGCAACGTGGTTCCGCCCGAGTTCCAGGGAGACGGGACCTATCAAAGTACGGGCATATGCCTCTAGAAGGGTGGCGTCCGCCCCACCGTTCTGCCCTCCTCGGCCCGAGTCGACCCAGATCCGGGGACGCGCCTGCACCGCCAGACGGGAGCCGAGTTGGAGTTCCAATAGACTCTCTACCCCTAAGGTCCAACTATCCCCAAGGACTCGCCCCTGATTGTTCTGTAACAAGGGGTTGAGATCCCCGTCGATGAAGTCTGCCGGAGGATTGTAGCGCGTCGTCATCTCGCGCGAGGGGCTATCAGCGGCCGTTGCATCGACAAAGGCTTCGCGAATCCAGACCCGTGGATCGGTGTCTGGATACGTCGCCGCGCCATCGGCCAATACGGCCAACTCCCGGTCGAACCGCCGCTCGATCCGCTCCAACGCCTCCAGGAAGCGAGCCTTGATTCCCTCCTCGCCCGCCGTGTCGATCCTCCTCCGGGCCTCCTGGGCGAACCGCGCGAAAGCAACCCGTGAGTACGGTCTCTCTCCCAGGATGATTTCCCGCACGAGGCCCTCGGCCACCAGAGCATCGAGATCCTGATATACGGGGTCGAGATTCGGCACGTACGTGGACGCCTGCGCGAGAAGCACAGCCGGGAGCATGCTAAAGGCAACCCAGAGTAGCAGGGCGTCCCACCGAGGGTGTCTCTTTGACAACATCAACATCTGCTTGAGTCCGGGGACGTCGGGCC
>DMYM01000082.1 GCA_003483645.1 Verrucomicrobiales bacterium | reverse complement strand
TACCTGCACATCGGGCATGCCAAGGCCATCTGCCTGAGCTGGGGTATCGCGCGGGAAAACGCCTCTACCGGGGCGGAGTTCCATCTGCGCTTCGACGATACCAATCCCTCCAAGGAAGAGCAGGAATACGTCGACAGCATCCAGGAGGACATCAAGTGGCTGGGTTGCGACTGGGGCGAGCACCTCTACTTCGCCAGCAACTATTTCGAGTTTTTCTACGACTGCGCGGTCCATCTCATCAGGGAGGGCAAGGCTTTCGTGGATCAGCAGAGCGCGGAGGAAATCCGTGCTGCCCACGGCACGGTGTCGGAACCCGGGACGGAGTCGCCCTATCGCGACCGTCCCATCGAGGAGAATCTGGAACTCTTCGAGAAGATGCGGGCGGGGGAGTTCCAGGACGGGGAGGGCGTCCTGCGGGCCAGGGTGGACATGGCATCATCCAACATGCACATGCGTGATCCCATCATCTACCGTGTGTTGCACGAAAGTCATCACAACACGGGGGACAAGTGGTGCATCTACCCGATGTACGACTTCGCGCATCCCCTTGAGGATGCCTGCGAGCACGTCACCCATTCGCTTTGCACCCTGGAGTTCGAGGTGCACCGGCCGATCTATGACTGGGTCATTGAGAATTGCCCGGTGCCGGCCGTTCCCCGACAGATTGAGTTCTCACGCCTCACGCTCAACTACACCGTCGTGAGCAAGCGCAAGCTGCTGCAACTGGTGGAGGAGGGGAAGGTTGATGCCTGGGACGACCCGCGCATGCCCACTCTTTCCGGAGCGCGCCGGCGGGGGTTTCCACCCGAAGCCATCCGCAACTTCTGCGAGGGCGTCGGGATCACCAAGTTCAAGGGAATCACCGACGTGGCCCGGCTCGAGAACGAGGTGCGGAAGGTGCTCAATATCACCGCGCCCCGGCGGATGGCGGTCCTGGAACCGCTCAAACTAGTCCTGGTCAACATGGAGCCCGGTCACCGGGAGGAGGTGGAAGTGCAGAACAATCCCGAGGACGGGAATGCCGGACTGCGCAAGCTGCCCCTCGGACGCGAGCTCTGGATTGAGCGCGATGATTTCATGGTGGAGGCTCCAAGGAAGTACTTCCGCCTCGCTCCGGGCCGGGCGGTGCGGCTACGTGGCGGCTACATCGTGCAATACGTTGACCACGTCACCGATCCTGAAAGCGGGGAACTGACCGAGGTGCATTGTGAATATCTGCCGGGCACGATCGGCCAGTCGCCGCCCGAGGGGGTGGTATGCAAGGCTGCCATTCACTGGGTGAGCGTTGCTGAGGCCGAGGATGCTGAAGTGCGTCTCTACGACCGCCTTTTTCATCACGAGAATCCGGCTGCGGCGGAGGGGGGGTTCTTTTCGGTCCTTAATCCGGATTCCCTCAGGATCGTCACCGGCGCGAAGTTGGAACCGGGCCTAGCCAGTGAGTCCGCCGGGTTCGTCTGCCAGTTCGAACGCCTCGGTTACTTCTGCGCAGATTCCCGTTATCACGAGGCCGGAGGCAGGGCTGTCTACAACCGCACCATCGGGCTGCGCGACTCGTGGGCAAAGAAGTAGACCCGGGTCAAGGGATCCCGGATGACCCGGTGGGAGAGGAGTTGCCCGTGTTTCGCTTTTTGACACAAGATATGGATTCACTAGTGGCTTAGCGTTACGTCTGATCAGGACTCTTTAATTAGTTTGAGGATTCCTGAAGGATAATGAAAATTTTGAATGTCTTTAGGAAAAAAGGATTCCGGACCATGGTTGAGGAGCAGGAACGATTGTGATCCGGATGGTGGGAAATTGTTCCTTCGGAAGAATGAACTAACCCAGGTTTCTAACTAAATATATATATATGATCTAATAGTATCCGGGTTCTGATGGCCTTGTTCCATCAACTGCACCCGGTTCATGAAAACAAACTTTCCCTTCCTTGCGCTCTTCCTTTGTGCTTTTCACATTGCCCCTGATCTCTGCGCTTCTCCCGTGGGCGAGCTGCCCTTTGCCTTCCCGGATGAATACGCCCAGATCGGGATCGGTGAGGAGCTTTACTACAGTCCGGCCCACCCTGGTCTGGCGCTGGAAGAGCCCCGGCCGGTGGAGATTTATCCCTACGTGAATGCGAGCCTGGCCGGCGATCTCTGCGGGGTGGATGGATCCCCGGTCTCCAGCCGCGACATCTGGCGTCGCTCCAATTACCTTTCGGTTGAGCTGGCTGAGGTCGCCCCCAAGACCCGCGGCCCCCGCCATGCAATGGTCAACCCGGTCCTGGCCCTGCCCCTGCTCCTGATAGTCCTGGTCCGCAGCCGCCGCCCACAATTTGCGGCCTAGGAGGGATTCGCTGGCAGCGCCAGCCCCGACGCGCTGCTGTGATCAGGGGGATGGGGCTCACCGCGTCCCCTTCTGGCAGGCTGAGGGAGATCACTCTCCGGCCATGCTGGCGGCATCGAGAGCCTCGCTGAGTTGCTCCGCGGTGAGGCCCAGTTCCTCCAGGCGGTCGGTGCACAACTCGCGCACGGTCCGGCCGGATTCCACCGATTCCTTGGCAATCCTGCTGGCCTGATCGTAGCCGATGACGGGGGCAAGGGAGGTCACCATCGAGAGCGAGTACTCGATCAGCTCGTTGCAGCGCTCGACCCGGGCCTCGATCCCCTCCACACAGTTCCTGCGGAAGATGTCGCAGACGTTGGCGAGGAGGCGGATGCTTTCCAGAATGCACTTGGCCATCAACGGCATCATGACATTCAGTTCGAAGTGCCCATTGGCGCCGCACCAGGTCACGGTAGAGTGGTTGCCGAAGACGCGGGCAGCCACCATGGTGACCGCCTCGCTCATGACCGGGTTCACCTTGCCCGGCATGATGGATGAACCGGGCTGGGTAGCGGGCAGGGAGAGCTCGCCAATCGCACAGCGGGGACCGGATCCCAGCAAGCGGACGTCATTGGCGATCTTGTAGAGACTGGCGGCGATGGTATTGAGCTGACCGTGGCATTCCACGAGGGCGTCCTTGCCCGACTGCGCTTCAAAGTGGTTCTCGGCTTCGCGGAACTCGATCCCGGTCTTCTCGGAGATGAAGGCGATGGCCCTGGGAGGGAAGTCAGGGGGGCAGTTCAGACCCGTTCCCACCGCTGTTCCTCCGAGAGCCAGTTCGTGGATGGCCTTGAGAGCCTTGTGGGTGCGATCAACGGCGCGGGTCAGCTGCATCGCGTAGCCGCCGAACTCCTGGCCGAGGCGCACGGGGGTGGCGTCCATGAGATGCGTGCGCCCGATCTTGAGCACACCATGGAATTCCTGCGCCTTGGCCTGCAGGCTGTCGCGCAGTGCTTCGAGGGAGGGCACGAGGTTTTCCTTCAGGGTCACCCCGGCGGCGATATGTATTGCGGTAGGGAAGGTATCGTTGGAGGACTGTCCCTGATTGACGTGATCGTTGGGATGGACCGGCTTTTCGTCCCGGCCGGCGTCGATTGCTACCCCGGCGAGCTGTGCGCAGCGGTTGGCGATCACCTCGTTGGCGTTCATGTTGGTCGAGGTGCCCGAACCGGTCTGGTAGACGTCGACCGGGAAGTGTTCGTCCAGTTTTCCTTCGTAGACTTCCCGGGCGGCCTGCTCGATCAGGGCGGTCTTTTCGGTGGGAAGGTGCCCCAGTTCGCCGTTCACGCGGGCCGCGGCCCACTTGATGAGCCCGAAGGCACGCACCATTCCTGACTCGACCGATTCGTGGGAGACCGGGAAGTTCAGCACGGCGCGCTGGGTGGAGGCACCATAGAGGGCTTCGGCCGGGACCGGCATTTCACCCATGGAATCGCGTTCAATGCGGGTGTCGCTCATGGGGCTAGAAGTAAGGTTCCACTGCTTCGTTGCAAGTACGAGTGCATTCTGCCTGCGGGGAAGTGACCGTGCTCCGCTGACATGCGCCGTGGAGGTGGCCTGCCCGGAGAGTGGGTGAAGAGCCCTGTTCTGAGCCCAAATTGATCCCGCTGGGTAAAAAAACCCTTGAATCGGACGGGATTCCGCGTAAGAGACGCACCCCCATGGCCAAGAAGTGCTGGATCGAGCGAAACAAGCGCAAACAGCGGACTGTTAAGAAGTTCAAGGAACTCCGTCGGAAGCTGAAGGAGGAGAAGGACTACGTCGGTTTGAGCATGCTGCCGCGCGACGCGAGCCCCACGCGGGTGGTGAACCGTTGTGAGGTGACTGGGCGCCGGAGGGCCTACCTGCGCCGATTCAGGCTCTCCCGCATCACTTTCCGCGAAATGGCTTCCGCCGGACTTATTCCCGGCGTGACAAAATCGAGCTGGTAGCATAGCTTCCAAAGCTCGAATAGCGGTGGCAACGAATCTCCCTGCCAGCCGCATCCCAGATGCCACTTTACGAGTATCTTTCTGAAAACCCCGACGACCCGGATCGAAGTTGTGTCCGCTGTGCCCGGGGATTTGAATTGAGACGACCGGTCGACCGCCCTCCCCTGGAGGTCTGCCCCCTTTGCAGGAACCCGGTCCGCAAGATGATCAGTTCGGTTAATTCGCCCCGGGTCGCGAAACCGTTCTCGGCCACTGATGCGAAAAGTACCGGCTTTACCGTCCTGGAGAAACGGGACGAGGGTGTGTTCGAGAAACTGTGAGGGCGCGCTCGGATGAGTCTTGAAAATGGTGCCATCCTGGCGAGTGGAGCGGAGATTCCGGAGACCCTTCCGGCCCTCACCGAGATTCTGCTCTACCTCCTTGGGATCACGATCTTCCTGGTGCTTAATGCCTTCTTCGTGGCGGTGGAGTTCGCCCTGGTCAAGGTGCGGAAGAGCCAGCTTATCGAGGCACAGGCGAAGCGACCCCGGCGTTCCAATCTCGCCCTGCACGCCCTAGCCAGGCTGGACGGGTATCTCTCGGCCGGACAACTGGGCATCACGGTAGCCTCCCTCGCGCTCGGGATGCTGGGTGAGCCGCTCGTTTTCAAACTGGTGGCTCCCGTGCTGCAGGAGGCAATGGGCTGGCCGGTGGTGGTGATCAAGGTGATCTCCTTTATCATCGCGGCGGCCTCCTTCTCGTTCGTGCACGTGGTGCTCGGTGAGCAGGTCCCCAAGGTCCTGGCCATCCGCAAGGCGCTGCCCATGACCCTCTGGCTCATCCAGCCGCTGCATTGGTTCTACCGTTTCTTCGGCTGGGCCATCTGGCTGATCAACGGGTCGGCCGGGTTTATCCTGCGTCGCTTCTTCAAGGTGGAGTCGGCCGGTCACGATGAGGTGCACAGTGCCGAGGAGCTGGCGCATTTGGTTGAAGAGAGCGAGAAACATGACGAGGTCACCGAGACGGAGCGTGGAATCCTGATCAATGCCCTTGAGCTGAACGATCTCAAGGTTCAGGACGTGATGACCCCTCGCAGCGAGGTGGTGTTCTTCGATCTCGACGAACCCTTTGAAAAGAACCTCGGGAGGGCGGCGGCCACCAAGCACACCCGCTTTCCTCTGGTGCAGGGCCACCTCGACAATGCGGTGGGCCTGATCCATATCAAGGACCTCCTCACCCTCACGGGCGAGTCCGTTCCTGATCTTCACCGGGTCAAGCGTGAGCTCAAGATCGTGCCCGAGACCATGCCGCTCGATGTTCTGCTCACCTTTTTCCTGAAGGAGAAAGCGCACCTCGCGATGGTGGTGGACGAGTTCGGGGATCCTTCCGGACTGGTCTTCCTCGACAACGTGATCGAGGAACTGGTGGGCGACATTCAGGATGAG
>DMYM01000117.1 GCA_003483645.1 Verrucomicrobiales bacterium | reverse complement strand
CGGGATAGGCTGGTGGAGGAAGTCGGCGTGCCACTTCAGGTTCCCGTTCTCGTCGATACCCTCGGGTTTTCCGCTGAGCCGGTCACGATTGGCAAATTTGAGGGTGCCCGCCAGTTCACTGGCATTCCTGGCAGGCGGCAGGGGGGCGGCCCGTTCAGCATCGGCAGGTCCCTCCTGGGACAGGACGAAGGAAGGAAGGAAGGTCAGGAGCAGGAGAGCTTTCTTCATGGTTCCGGTTCTTCTTGGGAATCCGCTTCCTTGGTGTGGACGAAAAGCCGTTCAAGAGAGCTGCGATCAAGGGTGAGTTTTCCCAGCAGGGGATGAGTGGCTTCCAGAACCTTCTCTTTCAGTGCCAAGCTGGAGAACTGCAGCGTTCCGCCTCCTCGAAGATCGAAATGAATCGGGGCTTTTCCATTGGGGGGATCGGGGGGGTGCTTGAAGTACAGTGATGAAATCCTGGTGGTGCGAACCTTGAGGGGCTGATTATTGAAGGGGCTCTCGAAGACTATGCGGGTATTCCCCTCATCCTCCTCAAGGGTGATGGCGCTTCCGCTGAGGTGCATGCCCTCCACGTCGACCAGTCCATCGGTTTGAGGATCTTCGTGCCCTTCGTCCCGCCGCAACTCGGTGATGGCATCCCATTCATAGACTTCGAGGCGAGTGATGATGTTCTTGAGATCGCCGCCTGCCTGGCTCTGCAGCATGATGCCGGTGCCGGTGGGGAAGCTGTCTATGGGATCCGGAGTGCGCTGGAGCTTCTCGCCGTTGAGGTAGACGTAAATCTGCCGACGAATCCGATCGACCCGCAACTCGACATCGATGCCGTGACCGCGAAACTCCTGTGGGCGACGGTGCGACTGCGCGAGGGTGTGCCAGCGCCGTCCGCCCTCGGCGGTCTGCCGTTTCAGTTGTGAGCCCATCGAGTTTATTTCGAAGTAGTAGCGGTCCGCGTTGCCTGTGCGCTTGAGGAAGTCGTCACAGAAGTAGATGCGGAAGTTCGGACCGCTTTCCCATTCGAGGCGGAAACGCAGAATGAATTGGCGGGGCAGAACATTCTTTGCCGCAATTGTTCCACTGGTATTGCACGTCAGCTTGCCATTTTCCCATTCCCAGTCGTCGTTATCGATCCATTCGGAGAGCGGCTTGGGTCCGACATAAACAAGCTTCTGGGGTGTCACACCGAAGTCGACGGATCTGATGTGAGTGCGTTCAATGGTGAGGTCATCTGCATACCATGTGCGGAACAGGATCTGCCTGTCGTTCAGGGCGCGCAGCGAACCGGGCAGGACGTCCCCGTTGACGAGGTGGAGCAGTTCCGGGTCGTTGTGATGCTCGCCGGTTTCCACATCGAAGCTGATGGAACGCAGGGCGCTTCCGCGCAGCTCAATGGGATCGCTGCTGAACTCGGAATCAACCACGATCTTGTGGTCTCCCTCGATGGCGCGCACGTTTCCCCTCAGGGTGCTGCCGTCTTTAAGGCTGATCCGATCCTCGGCCGCCAGGGGAGGGGTGGCGGCGAACAGGCAGAGGAGGAGTTTAAGGTTGGCATTCACGGTTGCGGGCATCAGTAGTCGTCGTCCCAGGAATCAAGAACGCTTGGTCCGAATGAAAATTCCATCAACCCGACGTAGCGCAGATCGAGAGTGAGGTCTCCGAGGGCGGGATGATGAGCCCTCAGGCGGTCGGAGCTTGCTTCAACCGGGCGCATGGTGAGGCGCCCGTAGGGTTGCAGGAGGAGACGGATCCTCTGCCGACTGGCTTCCTCCTCGTCTTCACCGGTCTGCATGGCCTTGGCAAGGCGGATTTCCTGCACCTCCTCATGGGGCACTGTCATATCGGCATAGGTCCCCTTGATCAGGAATTTTCCGTCCTGCAGGGATGCCAGCTCTCCTGAAAAGCGGTCGGTGCCGTTGGTGAGGAGAATGACGTCACGATCCTCCGTCTCCATGCTTTGGGCGCTGTCGATCATTCCGTTCCAGGCGGTCACGACCACGTCTGAAATCCGCAGGCGGGCAGCCGAATTCTGTGAAGCGAAAGCGAGATAGGAGCCGGTTCCAACATAGCCCTGCCGGTCGTTCCACTGGCTCACGAAGCGACCGTCGGCAAAGAGGGCGATGGTGCCGGTTAAGCGGTCGCAACGTAGTTCGAACTCTGCCTGACCGGCCTCCTCAAGGCGCAGGTTGGCGCTGGAATTGGAAAGCCGGTCCATATCCGCTTTTCCCTCGTCAGTAAAGTCACAGCGGTAGATCTGCGCGTAATTGGAATAAATGGTGAGGACATAGCTGTGGCCATAGGTGTAAGCAAAACCCTTGGTGCCTGCTCCATCGGGCTTGGCGATGGGCTGTTTCTCTTTCTCGCCATCTTCCCCCTCCTTCGGGGGCGTCTCGGGCTGTTTCATGGTGGCGTGAAAGGCAATGGCGGCATTGAGTCGGTTACGCCAGGCCAGGGTGAAGCGAATGCGTACCTGGTCTGGCGACTTGGTGTCGATCGCAATGGGAAGCTGGCTGTTGCTGTAGTAGGCTCCTCCACTGAATACCCAGGGGGGTTCGGACTCCTCGTCTTCCTCCTTCTCCTTCTCTTTCGCTGGTTCG
>DMYM01000423.1 GCA_003483645.1 Verrucomicrobiales bacterium | reverse complement strand
GATCCCATCGTCTCACGCATCATCTGGCTGAAGGGAATGGAGAAGAAGAACCGGAATGCCTATCGTCGCTACATTTACATTCACGGAACGCCTGAAGAATGGCGCATCGGAAGTCCCGCCAGCTACGGGTGCATCCGCATGAAATCCCGGCATATCATCGATCTCTATCGACGCATCGGAGGGGGGGCCGAAGTGAAGGTGATCAGGGGATCGCTCTACCGCACCCCGGTAGCCCCGCCCCAGGGCGAATACGCCGCACGGGAACCGGTTCAGTCCCGGCGGGACCGTAAGGTTTTCCGTGCCGGGCCCTCGATCTGATCTCGCCAGCTTTACCGGAGATTCGGGGATTTTCGACTGCACGTGCTTGACAGCGGGCCCGGCTGGCCTAGGTTCGTCGCCCCCTCCGGGGGATATCTTCATATGGCCAATTTAAAATCTGCCCTTAAGCGGGTCCGTCAAATCAAGAGCCGGACCGATCGCAACAAGGTTCTCCGCACCAGGGTGAAATCCCTGCGGAAGAAGACCCTGGAAGCCGCCCAGGCCGGCAATGCGGAAGAAGCGCAGAATACTCTGAAGCAACTGGCCTCGGCGGTGGATCAGGCTCGGAAGAAGGGTATCTACCACAAGAACAAGGCTGCCAACCTCAAGAGCAAGACGGTCAAGTCCATCAAGGCCGCCACAAGCTCTTAGGTTTCCATAATCTCATCCCATGGAGTGCCGCTGCAGCCAGACTCCTCTCTCATAGCCTGTTTTCATACTGTGGAACTTCTCCCAAGCGAACGATTGGCCAAGGCGCAGGAGATTGCGTCCAATCCCGGCGAGTACCAGGTCTGCGAGGGGTGCGAATCTATCGTGGGACTTGAGACCATCATCTGCCCCAATTGCCACAGCTACCGTTTCGACGAGGATCCAATCCGCGTGGTCGACCAGGCCATTGTGCTCGGATCCCGTGAGAAGCGATCGGTGACGGCCGAGGATCTGGCGTAACTGCCGACAGGATGCCGGATCCACACCGTTCCCTTAACGGTAACTGATCGGGAGCGTTTTTTCCAGGTGCTGGAGCATCTTCTGGTGAGCGGCATCAACTTCTTCACTCTTCAGGGTTTGATCGGTGGCGCGGTAGTGGAAGCTGTAGGCAACCGATTTGCGGGCGGCATTGAGTTTTTCGCCGGTGGGATCACGGAAAACGTCGAAGCAGCCGAAGGAAACGAGGAGTGGCTCGTTGAGCTTGCGGATAGCTTTTTCGATCTCGGCGTTGGCGAGGTCGGCGGGTGCCTCCATGGCCGCGTCGCGGGAGGAACCGGGGAACTGTGGCAGTTCCACCACGTGAGATCCGTCACCGCGCAGGACGCACACGCGGCTGAGATCCAGTTCGGCGAGGTAGACAGGGTAATCAAGGTCGAGCTCGCGTCCACGGGAAGGAGACAGCTGTGCGAAGGATCCGATGGTTCTTCCATTTGCCACCACCTGAGCAGCCTGGAGAAAGTTGCCCGGCTGGGCCGGGGTGAGTTGCACCTGCGTACCGGGTAGAATCGTTTCGATCACTCCCTTCAGTGCGAAGGCGTCGCTCCCGGTGTCGTGCGTGCTGTTCCAGAAGTCCGGTCGGGTGGTGCCACCCAGGAGGATTCCCAGCGCATCCATTTCCAGGTCGGTGGCTTTCCCGCCTCCCGCATTGCGGAAACAGCGGCCGATCTCGAAGAAACGGACCGCTTTGGCACCCTGCCGGACGTTGCGGCTGGCGGTGGAGAGGAGAGAGGGAGCAAGGCTGGGGCGCATCACACTGTGGTCTTCGCTGAGAGGCAGGCTGACGCGGATGATGTCCCCGTCATGCAGGGGACGGAGGGGCAGAGCGTCACGGAGTTGATTCTCGGCGATGAGCTTGATGGTCTGCGCTTCGTAGAACCCGAGGGCCGCAAGCTGTTTCTTCAGATCGAGTTCGAGATCGTATCGGGCATCGACCGCACTCGGGATGGCAGCACTGGCGAGGTTACGGGCCGGGATGGCATCGAGGCCGGCCACCCGCACCACTTCCTCGACGAGATCAATGTGACGCTGCAGGTCGAGGCGATGGCTGGGAACCTGCCACTGGTCGTTCCCAGCCGGGGTGAGGCCGAGTCGTTCGAGTGCCTGATTGGCTTCCTCCATGGAGACGGCACCACCCACCAGTTGCTGTAGGCGAGCTGGGTCGAGAGTCACCGTGCCAGTGAGACTGGGAATTTCTCCGGCGCAGAGAGTGGGTCCCTCGATGCTGCCCCCGGCCAACTCGACAATGAGTTTGGCAGCGAGAGTGGAGGCCTTGAGGACCCCCTGCGGATCGACTCCTCGTTCAAAGCGATAGGAGGAATCGGAGTGCAGATTGAGACGCCGTGCGGTGCGGCGAATGCTGGGCGGATCAAACCAGGCCGACTCGAGGATGACGTCGGTGGTGGATTCGGTCACCCCGGATAGTTCTCCTCCCATCACTCCTCCAAGGGCGAGGGCGGCTCCGGATTGATCGGAGATCACGCAATCGGTGGCAGTCAGTTCGTAGGTTTCCTCGTCAAGGGCGGGGAACTTTTCACCCTCTGCGGCGTAACGCACGCGGATGCCGCCATCGACCCTAGAAGCATCAAAGGCGTGCAGGGGTTGTCCCAGTTCGTGCAGGACGAAGTTGGTGATATCCACCACGTTGTTGATGGGGCGCAGACCGATGGCCTCCAGCCTGGTCTTCAACCAGTCCGGACTTTCGCACACCGTCACGGTCCTGATGCTTACTGCGGTGTAAAAAGGACAGGTCTCCTGCCCTTCCACACTCAGCGCCTCACCGGCTGGGGCGAGCTCGACTGAAGGGATTTCCACGGCCTTGAGTTCGCGGCCGGTGAGGGCTGCCACTTCCCGGGCCATCCCGTGATGGCTGAGGAGGTCGGGGCGATTGGGAGTGATCTCGATTTCGAAGATGGTGTCGTTCTCAACGAAGTGGTGGAGCGGTTTCCCAGTCTCCCATTCGGGGGGGAGGATCATGAGACCACTGTGATCCGTGCCCAATCCCAGTTCGACCGCGGAGCAGAGCATGCCCCTGGACTCGACCTTGCGCATCACGGTCTCACCGATCGTGAAGCCTCCCGGCAATTCCGCACCGGGGAGTGCACAGGGCACCTTGTCACCCACCTTGTAGTTCTTGGCGCCGCAGACGATTTGTCTCAATTCGCCTTCTCCCGCATCGACCTGGGTCACGCTGAGGCGGTCGGCATTGGGGTGCTGTTCGGTTTGCACGATCTGGGCGACTACCACCGAGTCGGTGGAGACGCCCTGTTCTGAGAGGCCTTCGACCTCTACGCCGGCAAAGGTGAGGATGTCATCGAACTCGGGGTTGCTGAGACCGGTGAGGTCGAGATGGTCGGCAAGCCAGTTTTTGGAAACTAACATCGTAGTGAGTTTGGGGAATTACAGGGGAGTGGCAGCGTTTGTCTTACGAAGTCTCGTGCTGCATTCAGGCGAATTGGGTCAGGAACCTTGCATCATTCTCAATGAGTAGCCGAATGTCCTTGATGCCCCACTTGATCATGGCAAGGCGATCCAGGCCCATGCCGAAGGCGTATCCGGTGACCTTGTCGGGGTGGTAGAGTTCGTCGCCTCTGGATTTGCAGATCTCCTCGAAGACGGCGGGGTCCACCATGCCGCACCCGGCTACCTCGATCCATTCCGGATCGTGACCTTCCAGTCGAAGGCGAGCGTCTATTTCGAAACTGGGCTCAGTGAAGGGGAAGAAGTGAGGGCGGAAACGCACTTCGGTCTCTTCCCCGAACATGGCACGGTAAAAGAACTCCAGGGCGCCCTTGAGATCACCGACCTGCACATCAGTATCGACGTAGAGACCTTCAAGCTGGTTGAAGACCGGAAGGTGAGTCTTGTCCACCTCATCTCGCCGGTAGCAGGATCCCGGTGCGATGACACGTATGGGCGGGGGCTGCGTTTCCATGGTGCGAATCTGGACCGTGGAGGTGTGAGTGCGCAGGAGTTTGCCGCTGTCAAAGTAGAAGGTGTCCTTCTCGTTGCGTGCGGGGTGCTCCGGAGGAGTGTTCAGGGCGTCAAAACAGTGGAACTCGGTTTCGATCTCGGGGCCCTCTGCCAGTGCGAAGCCGAGGCGGCGCAGGATGCCGATGGCGCGGTCCCCGAGCTGGGTAAGGGGATGGAGGTTGCCGGGGTGAAGCGGGCGTCCCGGCAGGGTGAGATCGAGACCTTCCAGGGCGGCGCGATCTGCTTCGTCCTGGAGGGCGTTACGCTTGCCTTCGAGCGCTTCCGTGATTGCGCCGCGGGTGGCATTGAGGAGTTGCCCCACCACGGGCTTCTCCTCCTTGGAAAGGTTCTTCATGCCGGCCGAGGTCGCGGTGAGCCGTCCCTTTTTGCCAAGAAAGGCAATGCGGGCCTCATCGAGTTCCTGTTCGCCGGAGGCGGCCCCGATGGCGGCCAGGGCATCAGATTGGATTTGGGCGATCTCTTCTTTCATGGGAGAGGGTTGCGATGAACTATCGGCTGCGGTCAGAATCTCACGAACCAATTTCCAAATAACCAATATCCAGAATCAAGTGTCGAGTTTTCCCGTAGTTTCTGGGATTCGGGACATGAGATTTATCGAGAAACTGGAGAATGGGCGTGCTGGAAACAGAAAAGGGTCGCTCATGGCGACCCTGTGGAGCAATGGAAGGTGTTTCCGGTTCAGGCCGCTTTGCTCTCGAGGGCCGATTTGGCCGTGTCGAAGATGGCATCAAACGCAGCGGAATCGTTGACCGAGAGATCAGCGAGGATCTTGCGGTCGACCTCGACGCCGGCCAGGTTCAGGCCCTGGATGAAGCGGTTGTAGGTCATGCCGTGCTGACGGCTGGCTGCGTTGATGCGCTGGATCCACAGGCGACGGAAGTCGCCCTTGCGCTTGCGACGGTCGCGGTACGCGTAGACGAGCGAGTGGGTGACCTGCTCC
>DMYM01000444.1 GCA_003483645.1 Verrucomicrobiales bacterium | reverse complement strand
CTGGGTCCACCGCTCGAAGGGATGATCATGGCACTTGTTGCAGCTGAAGCGGGTCGCCAGGAAAAGGTGCGTGGTATTCTCCATCAGGAGGTCAGGCTTACGATGAATCTTGAAGTAGGACGCGGGCGGGTTCTCCTTGTTCGATCCACTGGCGGTAAGAATCTTACGCACGAAAGTATCATAGGGCGTATTGGCCTCTACCTCCTTGCGGATCCACTCACGATAGATCTTGGCTCCCTCCCCTCCGAGGAACTTGCTGTTCACCATCAGCATGTCGGCCCACTTGTTGGTCCAGTGCTGCACAAATCCGGGAGAACCTATGAGATCATCGATAACTTCCTCCCGCTTGGTCTTCGATTCGGTGGGATCCGCCAGGAACAACTTCAGTTGAAGTGGCTTGGGCGGCAGCCCGATTAAATCGAGATAAATCCGACGGCAGAACTCTTCGTCGCTGCAGAGATCGCTGGGCAGAATCCTCATGCGCTGCCACTTGGCTGCCACCAGTTTGTCTATTTCTCCCCAGGCCGGTTGCTCGACCCACTCGAACCCGCTCCGATCTCCCATCACCGTCAGAGTAGTGGCCGCGTAAGCACCTTCGTAGCGCGCCAGCACGGGCGCTTCTCCCCGGCGCAGGGTGGTCATCAATCCATAATCGTCATGGATCGCCACGTCCTGATTGGCGCTCTCCAGGAACGATTCGCGCGTCACATCACGCGTCGAACCATTCGCATAGGTTGCTACTACCCGTATCTGCTGCTGCCCACCCACTTCCTGGATCACGGGGTTCTTCGGAGACACCTCGATCGACTTCACTACCGGCTTGGGGTCGGGCAAACTTGATCCATTGGCGATCCAGTCGCGGATAATCTGGTAATATTCCGAATGCGGTTGGGTCACCTGCTGTCCCTCGTGAGGAACCGCTCCGGTAGCCTTCAGGAGCATGAGACTATCGTCGGGAGAGGCGTAATTCACACGCCGGGCCGAAATATCATCACTAAAGGCCCGCACGTCCAAGAGTGGATCGTAGCCGCGGAGGGAAAGTTTAAATCCGTTTTTACCGTCCTTGGCGCCGTGACAGGTTCCGGCATCACAACCCATCCGGCTGAGCACCGGCTTAACGTCACGTACGTAGTCGGGAACGTAGGGCTCCTTCACATTCGTAACCATCACCTTCGCCTCAGCCTTATGATTGCCGAGACTCACCGACAGCATTCCTTCGCCATCCCTGATGGGTTGAACCCTCCCCCGCGGAGTCACTTCCAGAAGCCCGCCTGCCGCCTCTGCCAACACCTGCCGGGTCACATCGGATTTTCCTCCCTGTTTCAAAACCGCAGTCACCAGGAGCTGCACATACTGCTTGGATTTGTCGAAGACGATCTCACCCGGTTCCAGGGACAGGGAAATGATCTCGTCCGCAGATATCTTGCGCTCGTTGAGTTCTGCCCGCTTGCCGCGTTTCCGATTGAGTGGCTTCTGCTCTCCTTCCTCACGCTTGGACACAACCTTGGCCCCTTCCACCTTTACCGGCACGAAATCGCCCTTCACCTTTCCGTTCTCCACTTCAATGAAGCGCACTTTCCCATCCGCTCCGGCCGCCGCAAGAATCTTGCCGTCGGGAGAGAAGGCCAGCGAGAACATCTCCGTTTCCGGCACATCGACGGAATGAAGCACCTTCACTTCGCGTGCCCAGTATTCCTCCAGTTTCTGCTTCTCTCCTGCGTTAGGTGTCTTGTTGAAGATATTCTTGATGTCCCCAGGGATGCCACTGTCGTACTCGGAGGTGTAGATGGTGACCGTGCCCCCGCCATTCAGGCTGCTGACTCCAGCCGCCCGTTTCCCGTCCCTGTTGAAGGAAAGGTCCCAGATACGCCCCGGCATACGCGGGAATTTGCGAACCACATTGGCGTTGTCCCCAATCTTGCGCGCAGTCTGCCGCTTCAGGCGGAAGACCTGTGGTTGCCCATCGGAACCACCCACCAGGACCTCGTCCTTTGATGGATGACCCGCCACCGCCGCAATCCCGCCCTTCAACTCACCAGGTGTGATAGAGGTAAGGTTGTCGATGAGTCTCTCGGTTTCCACCTCGGTGTGCTTTGCCGTCATATCGCGCCCCACGCTGATCACCTGCTTGCCATCGCGGGAGAAGACGGAATCAAGGACCCAGTCGTTGTGTCCCCCCATGAAAAGCACCTGTTTCCCGTCCGAAACCTTGATTGCTCGAAGGGTGTTATCGCTGCACCCGAAGGAAACCAGCTTGCTGTCCGGAGACCAGGCGGCCCCGTAAACCGTGTCATAAGTCACCGGCACCGAAACCTTGAGCGCCTTCTTTGCGACATCCCAGACTTGCACCTCCCCCATGCGGCCAGGCAACCCCCCGGTTGCCGCCAGCATACTGCCGTCCGGCGAGAAGGCCACACTCTCTATGCGCTCGGAAAGTCCCACCAACCTTGCCACCAACTCGCTCCCGTCCGCCTTGTGGATAAGGACCTCGTGAAAACCCGCCACCGCAAGCAATGATCCATCGGGGGAGTAATCCATCGAAGTCACCACCGGTGGCACCGCATAAACCGGCGGATTCTTCATGTCATACTTCTGGAAGGCGTTCTCGGGCGTATCGTCCACCGCGCCCTCGGCAATCCAGCGCTTGAGCAGGGCAATCTCGGTCTCGTGCAGAGCCTTATCCTTGGGAGGCATCTCCGCCTTGCCATCCGCACCAGGAATAATCTGCTCAATCAGAAAACTCTCATCGGGTTTTCCCGGAAGAACTGCCGCGTCACCGCTCTCCCCACCCTTGATGAGGCGCTTCACATCGGTGAGGATATAATCGCCCTTGGCCTTGGCCGGTTGGTGACACCCCTGACAACTCCCCTGCATCAGGGGCCGAATATCGTTCCAGTAACTGACTGGACCATCGGAGCCTTCATTGTCTCCTTCCGCACCGTGAACGAACCCGACCGGGAAAATAGCAATGGCTGTCAGCGCCAGCGACGAAAGGAATCCGTGCGTGTGTCTCATGGGTTTTCTTGAACCAGGAAAGGTTGGCACTACCGAAGGGATTTTACAAGCTAACCGTCCCAAATTAATCCCTTCAGAGGATGAATCTGATCTCCCGGCCTCCAGCTTGATCCGAACTCATGGGGAATAAGCCGTCCCCGGGAGACATTGCCGCACTCCCCAACACCCGGCTGCATCGCCGGATCGAATGTCCACGGGCGGGCATCCGGATCGCCTGACCGCTGGTTTTCCCCTCGCACCGCCAGCCAGAGACCTCAGGAGCTCCGCCGCCTCTGTTCACGGTCACTGCTCCTGCCATGCCTGAAAAGCACCGCAACCGTGCGCACCACCCGGTCCCACACCCTTGCTCCTCTTCCTCTCTCCCGGTAGACTCCCGCCATCAAGCCCTGCGCGCGCGCGCATGCCACAAAAAAAAATCAGCATCAGTTTCCCTGCCCTTCAACCCTGGGCCGTTCTGACTCTCGCGATCTCGTTCGCTTCCGGTCTGCCTGCGCAGGAGACCCCTTCCCCTCCCGCCGACCTGGCTGGAGCTCTCTACCTTGATGCTTGGCAGATCGAGAAGGAGTTCGTCGTAAGCCCACTCGCCCTCCAGCAATGGCTTGACCTCGGAATCACTGCAGATTCCAGACTCTCCCCGGAAGAACGTAGCGCTCTGAAACCGAGAATCGGCAACTTTCTGGCGCAAAAATGCCCCGTCACCATCCAGGGTGAACCGATCGAGTTCACTCTCGACCGCATTCACTTCATCGAACCCAAGGCCACCGAATTCTCCCTCATCGATCCAGAGGCAACCGTCTCTCCACAGGACATCCGAATCAGCGCGGTCTACGCCGCCCCCAACATGGACCTGCGCCAGGCCCTTCAGGTCTTCTGGAACCTCATCCCCGAGAATGCACCCTTCGTCACTGTCAAGGTAGCCGATGCCGGAGGAACGCGAAGCTTCAATCTCACCAAGTTCAATCCTGCATTGAACATTCGCGGCCGCTATCGCTCCGCCGGTCGCAACGCTCCTCCCCCGCCTCCTGCCCTCCCCACCCTCGACGGCAACGTCATCCGCCTCCCCTGGCTCACTGTTCTGATCGGCCTGGGTCTCGTTCCTCCGGTCATCAGGTTCCTGTGCAGTGAACGGAAAAACCCCGCTCTCGCGGTCCTGCTCATCCTCCTTGCCGTCGCAGCGACAAGCCTCAGACACATCAAGGTGGAGATCGGCAAGGCCTCCGGGACCGAACTCAGCGAGACCCAGTCGTCTCGCATTCTCGATCCCCTCCTGCGCGGCGTCTACCACTCCTTCCACTATCGCAAACGAAGTGAACAGTACGACGCCCTCAGCAAGGTGGTGGGAGGAGCGGCCCTCACCCCGATATTCCTCGAAGTGCAGCGCACCCTTGAGAGCCGCGCCCGGGATGGCTCACGGGTTCGCGTGAATGATCTGCGCATCGAAGACTCACAGCCCTCGCCCCTGCCCGACCGGCCGGGCTTCACAGCGGCCTGCAACTGGGAGGTGAGCGGCCGGGTGGGACACTGGGGGCACTTCCATGATCGCACCAACCTCTACCGTGCCACCTTCGTGGTTGAGCCCCTGCAGGACAGCTGGAAGATCACACAGCTCAGTCTGCATGAGCGCGAACGCGAACCGGAACCGGCGTCCGCTTCAACATCCACCCCTGATTGATCCGTGCTCCGAGTCGAAGAGATCGAATTTCAATATCCGCAAAGCGACTACCGGCTGCGGATCGACCGCTTCGTTTGCCAAGCGGCACAGGCGACCGCGATCGTCGGGCCCAGTGGGTGCGGAAAGACCACCTTCCTCAATCTGGCCGCCGGGATTCTGCACCCGTCCAGGGGAGCTGTCAGCGTGGACGGCGTCGAGATCAGCTCCCTGGGAGACGCCATGGGTGCAGCCTTCAGGCTGGCGCGAATAGGGCTCATCTTCCAGGAGTTTGAACTGGTCGAGCATCTCGCGGTAAGAGACAACATTCTTCTCCCCGTGCATCTCGGCCTGAGATCGCAACGGGCCGCCATCGAAGCGGAGGCGAAGCGACTCGCCGAGCATACCGGAATCGCAGGCTACTGGAAGATGCACCCCCGCAACCTCTCCCACGGCGAGAGACAGCGGGTCGCCATCTGCCGTGCCCTGAGCAC
>DMYM01000496.1 GCA_003483645.1 Verrucomicrobiales bacterium | reverse complement strand
GGGACCAGCACGGATCACGCCGCCTGGTTCGATCCCGTCTTTGTTAACGCTGCCGGCAGGAAGGTGCAGCTCAAGTCCCTCAAGTGGAAGTCCGCCAAGAGTGGATGGGGCCGGATCGGATTTGGCGTGAGCGCGGCCGGAAGTGCCCTCAAGACCCATGACGGGAAGAGTGCTCCTGCCGGACTGGGAACCCATGCGGAGTCCCTGATCATCTACGATGTGCCGAAGGGTGCGGTTCGCTTCCAGGCGACCGGCGGACTGGCTTCCACTTCCCAGCGCGGCACGGTCCAGTTCATTGTCAATGACTCCAGGCCTGCAAGTGGTGCAGGCAGGATGAGCAAGGAGGGAGATCATGCAGCACCGAATCCTCAAATCCTTCTGCCTCACGTGGCGGTGAAAGCCCTGGTTGATCTGAAGGCAACGGAAGCCTGTCTGTCAGCCGTGAACACGGAGCAAAGCAAGGGGGCTCTCTGGGCCCTGCGGCTCATGCACGATCCCAAGGGGGTGCGGGGATTGATGGATCGGTATAGTTCGTCCCGCACCAATGGAGCACGGCTCGGGATCCTGACGGCCCTCCTCCGTCTCTACCACAAGGAGCTTCCCTACGACGGTTCGTGGTGGTGGGGAACTCGTCCCGATACTCATGGTCCCTACTACAAGTACGGAACCTGGGAAGAGTCAGAGAAGATCAGGCTGTTCGTGCACGAGGCCTTCCAGAGTGGTGATCTGGCCCTTCGGAGTGCCCTTGTGCGTGCGGTTTCACGTCACCGGGTCGGGTTCAAGGGAATCAATGACACGGTGGCTGCCAAGATTCCCATCAAACCTGCGGATCCCACCGTTGATCTGGCCAGTATCGCGGCGAAGAAAGGGCAGATCGGGAAAATGTCTATCGAGGATGTGTTGCTGATCCTCAAGAAGGCCAAGGGTGATGAAGCAAAGGGAAGAGAGGTTTTTTCCCGGCAGGGATGTATCGTCTGCCATACCACCGAGAAAGGACAACCCTTGAAGGGGCCCTTCATGGGACAGGTCGGGGCGGTTCTTTCGCCGGAACAGATCGCGGAATCGATCCTCAAGCCAAATGCTTCCATTTCGCAGGGTTTTGCGACCGTGCAGGTCACCACCAGGGACAAGAAGGCCTACGTGGGTTTCGTGACGGCACAAAGTGCGGAGGCCATCGAGATCCGGGATATTGCGGGCAAGGCGTCGCGGGTCAAAGTGGACAATATCAAGGAGCGCAAGGAACTCGAAATATCGATGATGCCGGCCGGTCTGGCCGATGCGCTGAGTATTGAGGAGTTCGCCTCGTTGGTGGCCTTCCTGGCCTCCCAGAAGGGGTGAGAGGGGCACGGGGCATTTTCGGGCGTCATTCCGAGGACCTGAACCCGACCAGTTGGCATTCGAAGGCTCTCTGCAGGGTCCCTTCCACGTGAGGGAAGTGCCCCCGGGAACTGTGCGTGATATCTGAAAAGCACCCCACGGTTGACAGGTTGGCGGAAGGGACGCCAGATTGCGCCTTTCTCATGCCCAAGAAGATTGCATTTCTCACTGCCGGCGGTCTTGCGCCCTGCCTTTCTTCGTCAATTGGCGGACTCATCGAAAAATATAATGAACTGGCACCCGAGGCAGAACTAAGCGGCTACCTCAACGGCTATCAGGGGCTCCTCCTGGGTCGGCGCATGCCGTTTCCCGCGGAAGTGAAGGAGAAACATGAGATCCTTTACCGGTTTGGGGGCAGTCCGATCGGGAACAGCCGGGTAAAACTTACCAACGTGGAGGACTGCGAGAAGCGCGGTCTGGTGCAACCGGGCGAGAAGCCACTCAAGGTGGCGGCGGAGCAACTTCAGAAGGATGGCATTGACATCCTTCATACCATTGGCGGTGACGATACCAATGCCACTGCCGCTGATCTGGCCGGATATCTGCACGATAACGGCTACGAGCTGACCGTGGTGGGATTGCCCAAGACGGTAGACAACGATGTCTTTCCGATCGTGCAGACCCTGGGGGCCTGGACGGCAGCTGAACAGGGCGCGATCTTCTTTGAAAACATCGCCAACGAAAACACGACCAGCACGAGGCATCTCATCATTCACGAGGTGATGGGCCGTCACTGTGGCTGGCTCACTGGTGCAACTGCCGAGGCCTATCGAAAACGGCTGGATGATTGGGAGTTTCTGCCCGGTATGCGTCTCGCCCGAGAGTGCTGGGATGTCCACGCAGTGTGGGTGCCTGAGATGGATATCGACCTCGGCGCAGAGGTGGAACGTCTCAACAAGGTGATGGCCGATCATGACTGCGTGAACCTCTTCCTGAGTGAAGGCGCGGGGATGGATGCCATCATTCGCGAGAAGGAGGCCGGGGGAGAGGAGGTTCGCCGCGATGCCTTCGGCCACGCGCGTCTTGACGAACTCAATCCCGGCAAGTGGTTTGCGACCAAGCTCAAGGAGAAACTGGAGGCGGACAAGGTCCTGGTGCAGAAAAGCGGCTACTTCGGCCGTTCCGCCGCTCCCAACGCACGTGATCTGGAATTGATCAGGAAGAGCGCCTTCGCGGGCGCGGAATACGCCCTCAATGGCCAGAGCGGGGTGGCGGGCCTGGACGAAGACAAGGGAGGTGAAATGTCCTGCATCGAGTTTCCCCGGATCAAGGGGGGCAAGCCCTTTGACATCGATCTTCCCTGGTTCGGGGCGATGCTCGCTGAAATTGGCCAGCCAAAAGGCACCGGGGCGGAGGGTCACTAGGCGCCTTGATGGCGAGGGCTATCCCAGGAGAGACCGGTAGAATTCAGGGTGATCGTTCTCCAGGGCGGAGCGGTCCGGAATGGGGTAGAAGATCTCGCGGTCCTGAGCGGCAATCCAGAACCCGGTGCGGAGCTGGAAGAAGGATATCTTGCCCAGCACGGAGTCGAGGCTGATGGCCTTGGTGGACTTCTCAGGCTTGCCCTGTATTTCAAGGATCTGCTCCTTGAGTTTGTGGGGATGGACGTTGGGAATGGGAGAGGTGTGAAAGGGATTGGCCTCAATCTGATTGAGGAAGTCTTCGATCACAAAGTCGATTTGCGTGAACATGACCTGCGGGGCGCTCTTGGGCAGGGAGAGATCGGTTATGTATTCTCCAAAGTCGGGCGGTGCCATGTGGCTCAGCACAATGGCGCTGAAGGGGCAGATTTCCTGATAGGTGCGGATGAAGCCCGGTTCGTGGGTGCGCTCATAGGGAGCCTGTTGGAGTCGGAGGACCTGACCCGAGACGGAGGTAATATAGAGGTCCATGAAGGCCGAGGGGTCCATGTGCTCAAGCACCCGGTAACAGGAAATGAATTTCGTGCGCTTGGGACGTCCGGCCTGGTTGGGGACAACATCCTTCAGCAGTTCGTCAATCTGGAAGTAGTCATGACGGTAATCGTCCTGGATCTGTGCAAAAATGACCTGGCCGTGGTAGTAGCGTGAGCTGCCGACGGTATAGTGTCTGCCGAATTCCTCGGGGGGGAGGTTTGAGGCCACCAGGGCGTAATTCGGCCACATGATGACATAGAGGTGTTTTGGGATCTCGTTGATGGGCTTATTGTTCCTCTTCGGCCTGTAGTGTCAAGAGGGTGGAGGAGATTGGTTGTTGGGGGACGGTAAAAATCTCGCTATTGCTGGACCCGTCCTGATTGAATTTGATTTCTCTACCGCATGAGCCGTGCTCCAACGATTCTCCTCTGTCTAGGCGCGGCCCTTTTCGGGTCGATAGCGTGGGCCCACAAAACAGGGGAGCGGACGCCTGCAGAGGCCGGGAAACCGCTGGCACGCTACACGCCTACCGTGAGACTGGTTGAACAATCCCTGCCGTCAGTGGCCTCGATTCAGACCCTGCAGGTGCAGGAGGCCCCGGGGGTCTTCACCATGGGAGTCGGGAGTGCCTCGGTGATTCATGGGGATGGCTACCTCCTTACCAATGAGCACGTGCTGAAGCGCATGCACCAGGGGCAGGTCCTGTTGCCGGGACGCCCGCAGTTGCCCTTCCGGATCATCGCCAGGATGAGTTCCGAGGACCTGGCCCTGATCAAGGTGGAAGCTGGCGAACCCCTCAGACCGATTCCAATCGGGAGGAGCGATGATCTCATGCTGGGGGAACCGGTGCTCATCATCGGGAATCCGGGTGGACTCACTCACTCGGTTTCGATGGGAATCGTAAGTGGGCTCCACCGCTCGACCGCAGTGGGCGGAGTCTTCCTGCCCCGGATGGTTCAGACGAGTGCCGCAGTGAGCGGAGGCAATTCGGGTGGTCCGCTCATTAATGCGCTGGGGGAGCAGATCGGAGTGGTCACCTCCAAGAAACTCGACGGCGAGAACATCAATTTCTCCATCACGGCAGATCGTGTGCGTGAGATGTTTCCGGCCCTTCTCTCAGCAGAGTTGCGTTACGGTTTTGCACTGGGAGTGGAGGTGGACATGTATGCCCTCTCAGGGAGGGTGAAGGAAGTGAGGAAGGATTCGCCGGCAGCCGGAGCCGGGATCGGGTCGGGAGATGTGATTGTCCAACTGGACGGGAGAGACATTCGTCACGGATTCGACTTTCATCTGGCCCTTGTCGACCGGAAACCGGGCGAGGGCCTGAAGATTCAATTCGAGCGGGAAGGGGAGAAGATGGAGACTGAGGTTGAACTGGGCGAATTGGAATTGCTGGAACCAGTGGCAGAGGAGGGAATGAAGAATGGTTTGCAGTTCGAGGGGTTCGATGGGAAGTGGGATAGTCTTCCGGATTTCGACAAGTTGGAGGTTGTTGCGAGTGGCCAGGTGGAAGCGCCTACCGAGGGAGCGTACAAGACGGAGAATAATGAGAATTACGGACTGCGCTTTCGTGGCTTCCTCAAGGTCCCGAGGGAGGGGCTCTATACCCTTTATACCACCTCTGATGACGGCAGTCGGCTCAGGGTAGGGGAACAGGAGCTGGTTAATAATGATGGTCTCCACGGGGTCCTGAAGAGCGGGGGCATGATTCGGCTGAAGCCGGGACTCCATCCCGTGGAGGTGACCTTCTTTGAACAGGGGGGTGCGGAGAAGCTGGAGGTTTCCTGGGAAGGGCCGGATTTGTCTGCCCAGGTCATCCCGAAGGAAGCCTGGTTCCGGAAAGAGTGATCCGGCCCGCCCGGTTGCGGCAGTCTTGTGGAATCAGCTCTTCGAAATCGACTCGTCAAGATTCAGGATAAGGGAGCAGAGAGCGGCAAAGGCTGCTAACTCGGCTTGATCCAAGGCTGGATCCGGTTTGCGTACCCCTCCTCCATTCAGGTAGGCCGTGGTTGCTTCGGGGTTCGCCTTGAATTCCTTGAGACGGTTATTGAACTCTGCGTGAAGAATGGACAACTCGGCCGGGGAGGGGAGACGGGAAGTGGAGAGGCGGAAAGCGGAGGAAAGTCGGGTGTGGATGTCGGCGCCGTCTTCCTTCATGATGCGTTCAGCAAACACGCGGGCGGCTTCCACAAACTGAGGGTCGTTGAGAAGGACGAGGGCTTGGAGGGGTGTATTGGTCCGTTCGCGGCGGGTGCGGCAGGCGTTGCGGCCGTTGGCTCCGCAAATACGCACGTTGGCAGCCGGGATCTGGCGCTTCCAGTAGGTGTACAGGCTGCGGCGGTACAGGGCGTCCCCGGAGCCCTGTTTGAA
>DMYM01000155.1 GCA_003483645.1 Verrucomicrobiales bacterium | reverse complement strand
TAAAACACCACTTCCCGCTTTTTCTAAGCCTGACAACCCGCGAGAAACAGTGGGGATGCAATTGCCGTTTGTGCCGTTACCGTCAAAAGTTTTTAGAGAAGAAATTCCGAGGTTCTCCACATAGCTTTTCCACAAGCGTTCCACGGCTTGTTGGGTGTTAGACTTCAAAGGTCGCCTTTTAAGCTGACCGAATGATTCAAACAATTCGCGCATTCCGACGCCGCCAAAAGTAGCCGAAGAGGAAGGTGACAATCGTTGTCGCTGGCCAAGCCCAATAGAATCCCACCGTGGTCTTCAGGGCCCCCTCCGAATTCACCCAGTACATCGGCAAGTTTCCCAACCACTCATAGGACATCCTGGGGAGGAATGGAATCTCGATGGAATGGATCAAAACCCACACATCGTTGCGAATGAACAGCACACCCACGAAGGAAATGATCGAGCCGATCAGGAGTCCCCGGAAACTCCCCCGTCCCAGCAGCGCGCACAGGAACATCGCGAGCAGCGGCCCCATGGTATAAGTGGTCATTCCGAAGGCGAGCGGCAGGACCGCAATTCCCGTTTGCTTCTGCACCCACCGCATCAGGAGGGTGAAGACGGTCAGGAAAATTCCCCAGAACACGACCCACATGCGCGACTTGGCGACTAATTTTCGTTGCTGAGCTTCGGACTGCTGTTCCTCAGGTTTGTAGAGGAGCGAAATGGTGGTCTGGCTCAAGGCGGCCAGGATGGAATCGAGGCTGGAAATGGCGGCTGCGAAGACTCCACCGAGAATCAGCCCGCTCAAGCCCGGTGGGAGTTCGGAGACAATCCAGATCGGAAAGACATTGTCGGGAGCGCCTGGAGTTCCGCTCGCGCTGTCCCATTTCATCTTCTCCGCCACAACCCCCTCCGGAGGGTGGTTCGCGTACCAAACGAAGAGGGCGGCCCCGACCATCAGCATGAGGAGGGTCACGAGCTGCCCGAGCGAGCTCCAGATGATCGCCTTGCGGGCATCCTGGGCGTTTTTGCAGCAGAACATGCGCTGGGCGTTGAGTTGGTCCACCCCGTAGGCGGCCACATTCTGAAAGGGAACCGCGACGATCGCGACCCAGAAGGTGAACTTGAAGGCGTCCGAGACCCCTGCCTCGAGGTTCAGCCACTTCATCTTGCCAGCGTCGGCGGCAACTTCGCTCCACCCCACTCCGAGATGCGCTCCCACCCAAAAGAGGGTGATCAGACCCCCTATCGCAAAGAGGAAGAACTGCATCACGTCCGTCCAGATCACGGTCCGCATCCCGCCCATGAGGGTCCAGCCGATCGCGAAGACCCCAATAATGAGGATACACATCTCGAAAGAGAAGGGCGTCACTATCATGAGTGGGATCGCCGCCACCATGACCCGCACGCTCTGCGCCAGGATCGACCCGATCGTGAAAAAGACGGTCGCAAGGGTCTTGAGTTGCGGTTTGATCCGCTTCCCCATGTAGTCGTAGGGACTATAAATGTTTTCTTCGTAGAAAACCTTCGTGAAGACCACGCCCACAATGACTCGCCCGATCACGGAGCCCAGGGCCCAGATCAGGTAAGTGAAGTCCCCATTCGCCGCCATAACCCCGCCTGGAACGCCAATAAAGGTCACCCCGCTGATCTCGGTAGCGATGATTGAACCCGTTACCGCTAGCCATGGAAGGGATCGTCCCCCTGCGAAAAAGTCATTGATGGAAGCCTGCTTGCCCCGCATGACATGCCCAACCCAGGTGGTCAATCCGAGGTAGCCGAAGAGCACTATCCAGTCCAGGGGCTCGAACCACTCGTGAATCTCCATCCGCAACCTCACCCTACCGCCCTCTGCTCCCTCCGTCGATCCTCCGCTGAAAAAAATCAACCAATCGAAAGTAATATTCTTGCCGCCCTGCTCCGAGGAGATAGTCTGCCATTTTATTCGTTAAGGTGCCTGCAGAGGGAACGACAGCCAAGGTCGCTGGTATCATCCCCGCCCGATGGGGATCCTCCCGCTTCCCCGGAAAGCCCCTCCATCACCTCGTCGGCAAGAGCCTGCTCCGACACGTCTTTGAGCGTGTGGACAAGTGTGAACGACTCGACCTCCTCCTGGTCGCCACCGACGATGTCCGCATCGAGGAAGAAGCCCTCTCCTTCGGCGCCGAGGTTGTCATGACTTCCCCCGACCACCCCACTGGCACCGACCGTATCGCGGAGGCCGTGGAGCCGCATCCCGAGATCACCCACGTCATCAATATTCAGGGTGACGAACCCCTCGTGGACCCTGTCCTGGTCGACTCCTTGGTGACCGCTCTGGCAGCCGAACCCGACCTGCCCATGATCACGGCCGCCAATCCCGTGACGGACCCCGCTCAACTCGACGACCCCGACATTGTGAAGGTCGTCGTCGACGGGGGAGGAAACGCCCTCTACTTCTCCCGCAGCCCCCTTCCATTCCTCAGGACCCGACCCGACACCCTCGTGCCCCTGCGCCACATGGGTCTTTACGGCTATCGCCGCGATTTCCTCGAACAGTTCGTCAGCTGGCCTCCCGGCCTGCTTGAACAGGCGGAACAACTCGAGCAACTCCGCGCCCTTGAAAACGGCGCCCGCATCCGCGTTGTTCTGACCGAAGACCATTCCATCGGACTCGACACCCCCGAACAGGTTCCCCACCTGGAAGCTCTCCTTGCCGCCTGCAACTCCTCATAATATCCTGAGCCCTAATAACCAATCACCTGGCGTGAAATACATCTTCGTCACCGGAGGGGTGGTCTCCTCCCTTGGAAAGGGACTCGCCTCCGCGTCCATCGGCACCCTGCTCGAACATCGCGGCCTCAAGGTCACCATCCAGAAGTTCGATCCCTACCTCAATGTCGATCCCGGGACCATGTCTCCCTACCAGCACGGGGAGGTCTACGTCCTCAACGACGGCGCGGAAACCGATCTGGACCTGGGGCACTATGAGCGTTTCACCAACTGCGTCCTGACCCGCTTCAACAATCTCACCTCCGGCCAGGTCTTCGAAAGCGTCATCAAGAAGGAACGCAAGGGCGACTACCTCGGCAAGACCGTGCAGTTCATCCCCCATGTAACGGACGAGATTAAGGCCCGCATTCATGACCTCTCGTCCATGAACCCTGAGGTCGACGTCATCATTACCGAGATTGGCGGCACCGTCGGGGACATCGAAGGGCATCTCTTTCTGGAAGCCCTCCGCCAGTTTTCCCTGGAGGTAGGTCGGGAGAATGTCTGCTTCATTCACGTCACCCTCTTGCCCCTCATTCGGGCCGCGGGAGAGATCAAGACCAAGCCCACCCAGCAGTCGGTGGCCAAGTTGCGCGAAATCGGCATCCAACCGGATATCATCATCTGCCGTACCGAACATGACCTCGACGAGGACAACCGGCGCAAAATCGCAATGTTCTGCAACGTCGAGAAGAAGAACGTAGTGGCTTTCCGGGACGTGAAACACACCATCTACGAGTGTCCTCTCGACCTGCGTCGCGACAAGATCGACCGCATCGTGGTCGATAACCTGGGGATTGAGTCCCCCACCCCCGACCTGCAGGACTGGGAGGACTTCGTAGACCGCCTGATCAAACCAAAGCACACCGTGGACATTGCGGTGGCAGGCAAATACATCGAGTTACAGGACGCATACAAATCCATCTACGAGTCGCTCACCATCGCGGGTGCCGCCCATCACACCAAGGTGAACATCGTACGGGTGGACTCGGAATCGATCGAGGAACACGGGGCTCAGAACATCATCGGGGAAGTCGACGGCATCCTCATCCCGGGCGGATTTGGTGACCGCGGCATCGAAGGCAAGATACAGGCCGCCCACTACGCCCGCTCCATGCGCATTCCCTACTTCGGAATCTGTCTCGGAATGCAGGTGGCCACCATCGAGTTCGCCCGTAACGTCTGCGGGCTTGAGGGTGCGGATACTACTGAATGCCACAAGGACACTCCACATCCGGTCATCTGTCTACAGGAAGAACAGAAGAGAGTGGAAGACATGGGCGCCACCATGCGCCTGGGAGCCAGTGAGTCCAATCTCCTGCCCGGGACCAGGGCCGCAAAACTCTACGGTGGTGCCGACGTTATCAGTGAACGTCACCGCCACCGCTACGAGTTCAACCCCGACTATCTCGATCAGTTCCAGGATGCGGGAATGATAATTGCCTCCACCTCTGTCAGGGAGGGCCTGGTGGAAATCATCGAACTCTCCGATCACCCCTTCTATCTCGGCGCCCAGTTCCATCCTGAGTTTCAATCCAAGCCTAACAAGCCGCATCCCCTCTTCTCGGGATTCGTGAAGGCCGCACTGGACGCAAAGGTTACTGTGCCGGCCTGAAGCCCGGGGTCCGGTGCTTTGCCATCACCGGAGAGCCACCATGTCACCCCATCAACTCCTCCTCCTGGGCGTCAGTGGTCCGAAACTCACCCCCGAGGAAGCTGCTCTCTATCGCGAACTGCAACCCGGCGGATTTGTCCTTTTCACCCGTAACCTGGTCAATGCCAGGCAAACTCGCCAGCTCACCGATGAGCTTCGCACACTTTGCCGGACCCCTCCCTTCATCGCCATCGATAATGAAGGGGGGCGGGTCTGGCGCACGGCCCCCTTTGTTCCCGCTCCCCCATCCCCGGAGCAGTTACGAAGGAAGGGTGACGCCAGTCTGATCGCCCGGGCCGGGTGGGCCACCGGGCGACTCCTTGATCTCCTCGGGATCAACTTCAATCTCGCCCCCGTTCTCGACATCGATCACCTCCCCGGGGCCTCCAACGCCCTCCGGGGCCGCTGTTGGGGCGAGAGCGATCAGGAAGTCATCACCAATGCCGGTGTGTTCAACCGCTGGCAACGCCGCCAGCGCATCCTCGGATGCGCCAAGCACTTCCCGGCCGGGGGACGCGCCGCAAATGACCCTCATCATGATCTTCCGGTGGTCGAGATGGACACGGATGAACTGCAACGCAGCGACCTCATTCCCTACACCGCCCTCATGCCGGAACTGGATGCCATCATGATCAGTCATCTCCATTTCCCTCGAATCGACAAGGACGGCCTTCCCGCCTCGCTCTCCCGCAACATCATCCAGGGATTGCTCCGTGACCGCCTCGGGTTCGACGAGCATCTTGTCCTCACCGACGACCTCGACATGGGAGCTATTCAACAGGGATACGGCACCCCCGAGGCAGCCCGCCTGGCGATCGAAGCGGGGGGTGACCTTGTCCTGCTCTGCCACGAATTCATGAATGCCCACCAGACCCTGGCCGCCCTACAGGAACTTCCTGGTCCGGTTCTTTGCGACACCGATA
>DMYM01000529.1:483-3298 GCA_003483645.1 Verrucomicrobiales bacterium | reverse complement strand
ATCGCCATGATCGATCACCCCGGGAATCCGGGCTATCCCACCCTCTGGCGCATCGACGGCCAGTTCGGAGTAGGTCCCGCCCTCGCCCGTCGGGGGGACATCAAGATTCCCAGGGACAAGAGCCTGACCTACCGTTATCGCCTCGTGGTCTACGAAGGGGACGACTTCAGAACCCCGCTCGTCGAGCAGGCCATGAAGGGTTTCGGCGCCCGGTAACTGCTAGGACGGTCCCGTCGAGACCGTCCGCACCGATCCCACTTCCACGGGTTGACCGGTGTCGGCCGAGGCCAGGGCAGCAAAGCACAACTCCAGTGACTTGAGATTGCTCTTCGCACTGTTGTTCGGCTCGCGATCCTCCTCGATGGCACACAGCAATTCGCTCATCGTCCCCTCGAAACCGGCATCGAACCAGCAACTCTCCAGAGGAACTGTGCACTGCCCTTCCTCAAGGTAGACTTCCATCTCCGGTTGTTCGTTGAGCCCCGGTCCACGCGTACGCAGTGTTCCCTTCGTCCCCACCACGGTGGTGACATCCTCCTCCCCGAGGGTGGTGTGAGCGTTGAACGACAAGCGCACCTGAGCCCCCGGGTATTCCACAATCGCTGCCGCAAGGGCAGGAGGACGGTAGACCTGTTCATCATAGCGCACCACCGAGGCCAGCACCCGGGTCGGTTCCTGGCCCGCCATGATCTGGCTCGTGATATCGAACCAGTGCACCGCAAAGTCAAAAAGGATGAGATGGTGGATGCTCTCGAACTCGGAGGTGCCCTTGATCCACGTCTGGTCCCACTGCAGGTTGAAATCGAGGGAAGTCACCCTCCCGACCACACCCTCAGCCACCGCATTGCGCAGGTAGGAGAAGTGGGGCGCCCAGCGACCGTTCTGGTTAACTGCCAGTTTGACGCCCTTCTCATCCGCCAGCCGCACCAGTTCCTCACCATCCGCCAGATTGAGGGCAAAGGGCTTCTGGCTCAGCACGTGCTTTCCTGCCTCCAGGGTCTCCTTCACGATGGGCAGGCGGTCGGCAGGGTGCGGAGTGATGTCCACGACCTCGATATCATCACGTTCCAGAATCGCCCGGTGATCATCATAGACCTCGGCCTCGGGATAGAACTCATCCCGCTTGGCCTCTGCCTTGTTCCGGGTCCGACTGGCAAAGGCGACCACGTCATAGCCGCACTTGCGGTAGGCCTTGAGGTGAAACTCGCTGATTCCGCCCGTGCCAATCATGGCGATCTTCGGCCGGTAGCTCTTCGGGGTCCGGGGTCTGTAATCAACCGCAGGAGCGTCGATCTCGACGATCTCCTTGGTGGGGCTCAAGCCATAATCGTCTTCTTCGGACATGGTAACTTAGGAGTAGAGAGGGGAGTTTCCCTTCCGGCGGCGTGCGGAGATATTTCGCCATCAATCCGCAATCAATTCCGCAACCCGACCTGCTGCATGAGGCTGTCGGTGGCATTGTAGGCCTCTTCCACCCACTCCACGATCTTGTCGGGATCGGGCGAGTATTCCAGCTCCAGGGAAATCGCCCCGTCGAAGTCTAGCTCCTTGATGGCCTGCAGGTAGGGTGCGAACTTTACCACTCCGCGTCCCGGAGGCAGGTCCCCGTGCACCTTGCCATCGCAGTCACTGATGTGCACGTGGGTGGCCTTGCCCCTGAGAAGTTCGAGGGAATCAGGTGGAGTATCGGCCAGCACGAGGTGGCTCACATCGATGTTGGCTTTCACGTTGGGAAGGCCGCAATCGTCAACGAACTGGGCCATTCTGGGCACGCTGTTGAGAAGGCTGAGACGGAAGGGCTCAAGCTCGAGGGCAATCTCCATGCCCCGCTCGCCCGCGTACTCCCCGATCTTGCGCACGCCTTCAACTCCCCACTCCCACTGGGCCTCGGGTGGAATCACCTCGCGCTGCCAGATATACTCACCGAGAACCAGAAGGAGGTTCTTCGATCCAAAGGCCTGCCCCAGGTCCACGAATCGATTGGACCGCTCAACGTGATAATCGCGTACCGGATCGTTGAAGTCGATCAACCCGGCCGATACAACCACGGTGGAAACGATGGGAAGGTTATTTTCGTCACAGGTTCGCTTGATGAGGTCTATTTCGTCCTGATCGATGGACATCGCCTCGGTGAAGATATCCACCGAGTCAAACCCGATGCGGGCGATGTGTTCGAGACCGGTCTTTGTATCCACGCCAGCCTGTCCGAAGGCGCTGTTGATGATTCCGAGTTTCATGAGTGTGTTGTCTGGGTTGTGATTTGCCTGTGGGCGGGAGGACGCCGAGAAGCGGACTGGATCAGAATGAATTATACTTCAGTCCCGGAGAGGCTCTTGGCGCTCTCGTCTTCGTCCGTGAGATTGGCGAACTCGACGCTGGAGCGTTGCGCATCGTCGCGACCCACTTTGAGGACCATCTCGTCCTCAACCTTCTTGAGCGGGGTGTAGCCGGGATGGTGAGACTCCCTGTAGGGATCGTTGCTTCTGGTGTTGTAGCAGCAGATAAGCGCCCAGCGCGCGTGGTCGGAATTGTTTGCAGCGGAACAGTGCAGGGTGTTGGAGTGGAAATAGAGGGCATCGCCCGGGGTCATTTCGCAATGCACTGTTTCAAGTCGCTTGCAGGCCTCGTCTACCTGCTCCATGTCGGCCCCGGCCTGTTCCCCGGTGAGGATATGGTTGACCCTCCCCATCTTGTGCGATCCCCGGAGCACCTGGAGACAGCCATTTTCCCTGGTGGCAGGATCCACCGCGATCATCACGCTGACGAGATCGGGAAAGAGAAGTCCATTCTGGTACCAGTAGCCGTAGTCCTGGTG
>DMYM01000529.1:0-126 GCA_003483645.1 Verrucomicrobiales bacterium | reverse complement strand
ATCCTTGAGGATCATCTTGGAGTGATAATGATAAACTTCCTCCCCGAGAATTTCCTCCACCCCGTCAACCACCCTGGGGCAACGAGCCACCATGCCATAAACCCCGTCACCCGGATGATTCCAGAG
>DMYM01000458.1 GCA_003483645.1 Verrucomicrobiales bacterium | reverse complement strand
TCCGGAATGCCGTCGAAGAAGTAGGGCGCATCCGCATTGAATGCCGCCAGCACTTCGACGTCCGACATGACGGTATCCAGGACGGTGACCCGTGCGACGGTTCCACTGAAGGCGATGGGCGTGGTGTTGATGTTGCCCGCATCGCTCTCGGACCCGAGGGCGAAGAGGGTGGGGCTCCCATCGTTGAAGGTCTGGTGCGGATTCAGCACCATGTGGACCTCCGAAGAGCTCAAAACGCCATCGATGAACACCCGGTCTTCGCTCCCGTTCCATACGTAGGCCAGGTGAGCCCACTGCCCGAAGGTGGCATTGATATCCGCTCCGTTATTCCCCCAGCCCACATCGGGTTCGTTGGGATTGCCAAGCGCACCGCCACCCCAGTGACCAATAGCGCCAAAGGTCGGATGCACTCCCTGGTGGAATCCCGAGTTGGAGCCGGTGGGCCCGCCCCGGTGTCCCCACGAGACAAAGGCCTCTTCATTGCCGGCACCGGCATTCCAGACCCAACCCATCACGGAATAGTGCTGGTTGCCCACCATGCCGGTGGAAACCATGGTGTTGGCAGAAGTCATCTTGGCTCCATTGAAGCCCGCTCCCTGAATCAGGACCCCAGCATTGTTGTTGGACGGATGACTGGTCGCAGAGACCGTTCCGAGAATCGTGGAAAAAGCTCCCGCGGTGCCGGGATTGGCGAGATCAGCGATCGCCGTCCCGTCAGAGACCCCCAAGTTGGTCGCATCTACCTGGATCAGAGTCGCCGCGTGAAGGGAACCGACACCTAAAATCACAGCTGCCAAAGCAGAGAAGTGGGCTTTTACATTCATTACCCTAACAGTCGAGCGATCCAACTCGCTCTGGTCAAACCCTTTCTGCCTCATTCAGAGTCCAATATTTATAGGGAGGAGCGCCCATTCAACGCCCGTTCAAAGTCAGCCAATCAAGAATGAATTGACATCGGGATCGGAGGCGATGTCGTAACGAGGCTCACTCCGTCCCCTCATATGTGTGCTTCCCACCAACTTTTCGGCCTTCTTCCCTTGGCTTTAGTGCTATGGACCGGGGACCGCGCATGGAGCGCCCCGGCTGCCAGGGAGCTCGCCGCTCGTTCAAAATCAGGAGAACCAAAAAAGTTATTCACATCGCTCCCGGCGTCCCAATCGGGAATCGACGCCATCAATCCCATCGACACCAAGCATCCTCTCAAGCGCCTCTACACCTCGGCCTTCGGTGGAGGCGGGGTGGCGGCCGGCGACTTCGACGCCGACGGGCGATGCGATCTCTATTTCGTTTTTGGAGCCCGTGAGAACCGCCTCTACCGCAACAAGGGAGACGGCAGCTTCGTGGATGACACCGAAACTGCCGGGGTTAGCGGCGGCGCGGCTTGGGGAGCAGGGGCGGCCTCCATCGACCTCGATGCCGACGGAGACCTCGACCTCTACGTGTGCAATTACGAGTCGCCCAATCAGCTCTTCCTCAACGACGGAGAGGGGCGTTTCACGGAAGCGGCCGGGCGATTCGGCCTGGATCAACAAGGCGCCTACCTCATGCCCGCCTTCGCCGACTACGATCTCGACGGAGATCTCGACCTCTACCTCCTCGCCCACCGATTTTACCGGGAGGGCGGCCGTCCCAACCGCCCGGTCACGGTCCACAAGAACGACAAACTGCAAATACTCCCCGAGTTCGAGGACTACTACGGCGTCACGGTGCAGGGAAAGAACGTGCAGATCAATAATGTGGGTGCGCGAGACAAGCTCCTCCGCAATGACGGCGGACAATTTGTGGACGTCACACGCTCGGCCGGCCTCTCGGAGGGACGCTTTCATGGCAACTCCGTCACCTGGTGGGACTTCAATCACGACGGCCTTCCCGATCTTTACGTGGGTAACGACTTCGAGGATCCCGACCTCCTCTACCGCAACAACGGCAATGGAACCTTCACCGACGTGGCGCGTCAGCAACTTCCCCACACCGCCTGGTTCACCATGGGAGCGGACTGCGGCGATCTCAACAACGATGGCCTCATCGACTTCCTGGTGGCCGACATGGCCGGGACCACTCACTACAAGTCAAAGACCACCATGGGCATCATGGGCTCCAGCACGTGGTTCATGCAGAATGCCGATCCGCCCCAGTACATGCGGAACTGCCTCTACCTGAACACCGGCACGGGCCGCTTCCTGGATACCGCCTTTTACTCGGGACTGGCCTACTCCGATTGGACGTGGGCGGTGAAGACCGGGGACCTCGACTGCGACGGCCTCCTTGATGTCTTCATCTCCAACGGCATCACCCGCAGCTTCAACGATTCGGACAACCCGCTCGACCTCAAGAAACTCCACGGCAAAACGGAGTGGGACCTCTATGAAAATACGCCCCCGCGCCCCGAGAAGAACCTGGCCTTCCGTAACCTGGGCGGACTGAAATTCGAGAAGACCGGCGAGACCTGGGGCCTTGGCAAGGTGGGCATGAGCTACGGCGCAGCCTGGTTCGACCTGGAGGGCGATGGCGACCTTGATCTCGCCGTGGCCAATCTCGACGAACCGCCCAGCATTCACCGCAACGACGTGCAGAACGGATCGCGCGTCGTGATCAGGCTGCAGGGCAAGGGCGCCAATCGCCTGGGAATCGGCACCACCATCGAGCTGCGCACTGCGGCGGGCGACCAGATCCGGCAGTTCAATCCCATGCGTGGATTCTGTTCGTCCGATGAACCCTCCATCCATTTCGGTCTGGGGGGCGCCGAAGAAATCGATCGCCTGACGGTGAGCTGGCCGGGAGGAGCGGTGGCTGTCTACGAGGATCTCGCGGCTAACCGCACCTACACCTTC
>DMYM01000471.1 GCA_003483645.1 Verrucomicrobiales bacterium | reverse complement strand
CGGAATGCATGAAGAAGTCTGACCCGGGAAGACGCGGATTTGTCGGAGCCTCGCTTGATGGTTACGAACTGCTTGCCAGGCCCAGGTTCTGAACGGGCACGATATCTTGGGACCCATGACCTTCGTCGACGGCAAGGTGATCTTTGAGAGACTCGAAAAAGATGATCTGCCTTGATGTCTCAGCCCCATGACTCCAATGGAAATCCCTGTATTTCCTTTCTGGCTCAGCCATATTTTTAGAAAACCAAGGAGTCCACCCCTCCCATTGGAAATAATTAGAATAGTTCTAATTCCTTCTTGCCGATTGTTTTCACAAGCGTAACCTCTAGGCATTGGGCATGTGCTGTAGATTGAAGCAGAGAGCATGACTGAGCTGAAGAAACCACCGGCACAAATCACGCGCTTCACCAAACGGAATGCATGAAGAAGTCTGACCTAGGAAGACGGGGATTTGTCGGGGCCGGCTTGGTTGGCTTGGGCGCGATCGGGGGGTGGCTGGCCCGCAGGTTCCAAGGCCCAAAGCAAGTTCGCAAACCGGTCCCAACTGCGCTCGACAGCCGTTTCGTCTACGATATCAGCGAGTTCGAAACTACTGCTCCAGAGCACCTTCTCTACGATCCCGGCGAGCAGATTCCCACCGGGTTCAAACGAGCCAAGCGGCTTGAGGTGGCACCTGGAAACCGTTTCCTGGTGGCGGGCGATCGATCCGTAAAGATCTTCAATGCCGACGGAACGGTTGCAAGCGAGTTTTCCCTCAACCGCCCGCCGCAAAGCATGCTGGTGGATGGGGATGACGAACTTTTCGTGGCTACTCTCAGGGAGTTCGTCGTTTACGACTTTGACGGAGTGGAGAAGTGGCGCTCGCCCCGGTTTCCGGAGGGAACCTATCTGACATCCATGGCCGTTGCCGAGGACACTCTCTATCTTGCTGACATGAAAACCCGCGAGATTTTCATGTGCGACCGGAAGACTGGTAAGATGGTCAATCGATTTGGCAAGAAGGAGGAATCGAGTCACAACCCCGGATTCTCGGTCCCAAGTCCATACTTCGATTTGACGGCTGCCTCGGATGGTCAACTGCGCATCGCCAATCCGGGCCGGTTGCGGGTGGAGACCTATTCGCTCGACGGCCACTTCCAGTCCTCGTGGGGCGGACCGGGCATGAATATCGATCGCTTCTGCGGATGCTGTAATCCGGTCTACTTCACCATGATGCCGGATGGCAGTTGCATCACCAGCGAGAAAGGGCTGGCTCGGGTCAACATTTACGGCCCGGAAGGCAAGTTCAAGGGTGCCGTTGCAGGACCGGAAACGCTGGTCGATGACAAGGCCCTCGCCAAGCGCGCCTGCGGCGATTGCCGACTCGGGGCAGGATTCGATGTGGCGCTGGAGGAGTCCGGCCGTGTCCTGATCCTTGATCCCTTCCGGATGGCGGTGCGCACCTTCACGCCCAAGGAAACAACGCAGCTTTCCACCTGAGAACCCACCACCCCTGCCTGAAGAACAGGAGACACTCATGAATCCACACTCAGAATCCGAATCCCAGGCCACCAGTCGTCGCCGGTTCTTTTCCTCCGGTGCGAGGTATGTGGCGGCGGGCGGCCTGGCGGCCTTCACAGTTGTGCAGGCCTTGAAGGGCAAGCGGCTTGCCGGCGACCCCGACTGCATTCGCCTCCATACATGTGCGGACTGTGTGGAATTCTCGGGTGGATGCACCCTGGACAAGGCGGAGAAGTTTCGCGCCCAATCATAGTGCGAGCGCTCAACCTGCCCCTGGGTTAACCGTGAGATTGGGTGATCGTTGATCTCAAAGTCCGACCAATCCGCCAGTCACGGGGGCATGGTGAAGTGTGAGTGCTACTTCTTCCTGACGTCGTAGCAGGTCATTGTGCCCTGGTCCCGCAGGTAGAGGCGCCCGTTCGAGATCACAGGGGTGGGCCAACTCTTGTGATCGCTCCGGTCGCTCTCTTCGAACTGGCCCTTCTCTACGAGGGCTTCGGGAGTGGCCTTGAGTAACGCCACCAGGCCTCGGTCATTTCGAAGGTAAAAATGGCCGTCCGCATAGAGCAATCCGCCTCCCCCGATCGTCCTCTTCTTCCACACGTCTTCACCAGTATTGAAATCCATGCAGACCAGCACCACTCCGCTTGAGCCGTAAACCTGGTCCCCGATTTTGATGACGCCACCGAAGTCGTTCTTCAGCTTCTTGCCGGCATAGACTTTTTTCACTGCGAAGGTCCCCCCGCTCTCGGAAACCTCGAAGAGTTGAGATCCCACCGCATAGCCCGAACTCACAAGGACATGATTCCCGTTCACGATTGGAGTGGGCACCACCGCAGTTCTCCCGATTCGCTTCTCCTGCCAGAGCACTCCGCCGTCCTTCGGATTGATCCCCGCCACGCTGGCCCCGGTGAGCACCACGTACTGCTTCACTCCTCCGATCTCCGCTGCGACCAGTGAGGTGTAACCCGCCGGATCCTGGAGATCCTTGCTCTGCCAGATCACCTCTCCCGTCTTCCGGTCGAGTGCGGCGACCGCTCCTTTCGGGCCTCCCGGTGTGCAGATCACCTTGTCACTATCGACCAGCGGAGCTTCGGAGTATCCCCAGTCCGACATGAGCTTGCCCCCGAGATCCGTCACCAGGTTACGGGTCCAGACCAGCGTTCCCTTTTCCGCCTCCAGGCAACTCAGGTGACCGGCCGCACCGCTCACAAA
>DMYM01000310.1:4838-5407 GCA_003483645.1 Verrucomicrobiales bacterium | reverse complement strand
GCCAGAACAACCACAACTGGAAGGCCACCACCCCCGTGCTCGTGGAAGCCCTCGAGTCCTGCGGACAATTCCAGGTGACCGTCTCGACCTCTCCTCCGGGCGGTGCGAACCGGGAGGCCTGGGACAAGTGGCGCCCTGCCTTCGGCAAGGCCGATGCCGTCCTCAGCAACTACAACGGGCAGGACTGGCCGGAAGAGGTACAGAAGTCCTTCCTCGCCTACGTGAACGGAGGAGGAGGCTTCGTAGTGGTTCACGCCGCCGACAATTCCTTCGGCAGGTGGAAGGAGTACAACAGGATCATCGGTGTCGGCGGATGGGGCGGACGCAAGATCGGACGCGACGGCCCGTGGGTGCACGTTGTGGACGGCAAGGCCGTACGCGACTCCGAGACCAAGGGCAACGGCGGCAGCCATGGCCCCCGTCATCCCTTCAAGGTCGAGCACATCGATACCACCCATCCGGTCACCAAGGGGCTCCCCGCCAAGTGGATGCACCAGAAGGACGAGCTCTACTGCCGCCTCTGCGGACCAGCCGAGAACATGGAAATCCAGGGCTTCTCCTACTCACCG
>DMYM01000310.1:3269-4542 GCA_003483645.1 Verrucomicrobiales bacterium | reverse complement strand
TCCAGGGCTTCTCCTACTCACCGCAGTCCAAGCGCAATGAGCCCATGCTCATGACCATCTCCTATGGTGACGGTCGCGTCTTCCACACCCCGATGGGGCACGACGTGGAAGCAATGCGTTGCCGTGGCTTCTTCACCATCATCCAACGTGGAACCGAGTGGGCTGCCACCGGCGCAGTCAAGCGCACCGCCAAGGTCCCCGACGATTTTCCCACTGAGGAGAAGGTGTCGGTGGTCCTCTCTCCCAAGAAGTAACCACCCGTCCTTCACCAAGGCGCACACCTGTCCCGGCAAGTGTGCGCTCTTCGGATCCGTCCTCGACACAACGCCCAGAAAGATGGATCCGGTCCGCGACAACTGCTCTTCATCCTCATGAATTCCTCCGCCCTGCTACGCTCTCTGGCCCTCTTTCTCAGCACCTGCTGCATGGTTCTCGGACTGGCCTCGGCCAAACCCATCGAGGTCATCGTCTATTCCAAGACCTCCTGGTACCGTCATCCCGAGATCGCACGGATTAATGGTTACCTCGCAACCCTCGGTGCAAAACACGATATCAATGTCAGCATCACTGAAAGCCCCGATGAACTCAGCGCAGGCAACCTCGGGAACTACGACCTCATTCTTTTCAACAACTCCACCAACCTTGGTGAAAGCCTGACCGTGGAGCAGCGCAAACCGATTATCGAGTGGTTCGGGAAAGGTGGCGGCATCATGGTCATACACGCCGGCATCGTACAAAATGGCACCTGGCCTGAGTTGATCGAGATCGCAGGCTGCGACTTTCACGGGGACTCCGAGTTTGTGGAGGCGCGCTTCCTGGTTGATCCCAAGGCGGAAGGAGACCCCGTTGTCGCGGGCAAAAGCAAGGAGTTCAAGTATACCGCCGACTGGCTGAACTTCGACAAATCGGTCACTGGCCTGCCGGGCGTCGAGGTTCTCCTGCGCCTGGACGAGAAAAGCTATCTTCCCATCCGGGAACACCCCTCCTACACGGATATGAAGCCGATGGGGGACGACCATCCGATCTGCTGGCGGCGCAAGCTTGGGAATGGTCGTTTCTTCTTCACCGGCCTGGGACACGACATCAAATCGATTGACACCGAGTTCGGCCGCGCCCACCTGCTGGCCGGAATCCGATGGACCGCCGGCAAAGCCAAGTAGCCTTGGCCCCGCTCGAAAGATATCCCTTCAATCCTCCGTTCGCACAGTCCCATGTTACGCATCAACCTGGCCCTCTTCGTTTTCCTTGTGACCTGGGGTTCCCTCCCGGGCGC
>DMYM01000310.1:0-2887 GCA_003483645.1 Verrucomicrobiales bacterium | reverse complement strand
CTGGGATGCTACGGGAACGAGATCATTCAGTCGCCCCATCTGGACAAGTTTGCCAGCGAGGGCATCCGCTTCACCCAGTGCTATTCGGCCTGCGGGGTGTGCTCTCCCTCCCGCTCGTCCATCCTGACCGGTCGGACGCCCTACCGCAATGGCGTGTGGCGCTGGATTCCGGGGGGGCATTCCTGCCACCTCCGCGAGAGCGAGATCACCCTGCCGGAACTCCTCAAGGAAAAGGGCTACGACACCTGTCACGTGGGCAAGTGGCACCTCAACGGCCACTTCAACAGCGCCAAGCAGCCCCAGCCCGACGACCACGGCTACAATCACTGGATGGCAACCCAGAACAACGCAGCTCCCAATCACAGGAATCCGACCAACTTCGTTCTCAACGGCAGACCAATGGGCAGGCTGGAGGGTTTTTCCGCGCCTCTCGTGGCTCAGGAAGGCGTGCGCTGGCTGAAGGAAGTCCGTGACAGGAAGAAGCCCTTTCTCCTCTCGGTCTGGACCCACGAACCGCACCTCCCGATTGAATCGGCAGAGGAATTCATGAAACCCTACGCCGGGATCAAGGATGAGGGGATCCGGCAACACCATGGCAACATCACGCAACTCGACCACGCCTTTGGAATCCTGATGAAGGCCCTGGACGAACTCGGACTGCGGAACGACACCGTTGTCTTCTTCACCTCCGACAACGGGCCAGAAGGCAGGGGGACCACCGGACGGACGCGAGGATCGACGGGCGGCCTGCGGGGTCGCAAACGCGACAGCCATGAAGGCGGTATCCGGGTGGCGGGGCTGGTCCGCTGGCCCGACAGGATCATGCCGGGCTCGGTGAGCGACGTTCCGGTGATCGGTTCTGACATATTTTCCACGGTGCTCGACATCACGGACATTCCCCTCCCCGCCGACCGCACAATTGACGGAGTCAGCATGATTCCGGCCTTCGATGACAAGCCCCTCAAGCGACCCGTGCCCCTCTTCTGGCGAACCCATGTCGCCCCGACCAACAGCCACGCCGCCCTCCGCATGGGAGACTGGAAACTGGTTTCCAACAAATCCTTCGACAAGTTTCAACTCTTCCAGATCCAGAAGGACTGGAAAGAGGAACACGACCTGGCCGCTGAGAAGGTGGAAAAACTCGAAGAGATGAAAGAGGTCTTTTTCAAGGTGCTTGAGGGGATTGAAAAGGAAGGTCCCAGCGAGTGGTGGAAGAATGAACCGCCCCGTAGGAAGAAGCCGCGCAAGAAGAAGACCGCCTCCGGCAACTGACCGACTCGCCTCCGTAACCCCCAGTGCCGGTCCACTCTACATGTGCGGGCAGAATCGCTTGCTCTGTCTCGACATGAAGAAATAATTCCCCAAGATCCAACATCCCATGAGAACCATCCTTGCCCTCTGGCTGGCCACCTGTGCCCCGCTCCTCACCGCTGCCCCGCAGCCCAACATCGTTTTCATTTTCAGCGACGATCACGCCCCCCACGCGATCGGCGCCTACGACGGCTGGCTCAAGAGCGTCAACCCCACACCACACATCGACCAGTTGGCTGCCCAGGGCATGCTCTTCCACAAGAGCTTCTGCACAAACTCGATCTGCGGGCCCAGCCGGGCCGTCATCATCACCGGCAAGCACAGCCACAAGAATGGCTTCATGAACAACGGGAACAACTTCGACGGTTCCCAGGAGACCTTCCCCAAACTCCTGCAGAAAGCCGGCTACCAGACAGCCATGTTCGGGAAGTGGCACCTCAAGTCCAAGCCACAGGGTTTTGACAAGTGGATGGTCCTGCCCGGTCAGGGACTCTACTACAATCCCGATCTTCTCACCCCGGAAGGGAAGATCACCATTGAAGGTCACTGCACTGATATCGTGACCAACCTTGCCGTCGACTGGCTCAAGAAAGGCCGCAACCAGGAAAGGCCTTTCCTGCTGATGTGTCAGCACAAGGCCCCCCACCGCAACTGGATGCCGGCCCTGCGCCACCTGCACCTCTGGGCTGATGAGGACCTCCCCGAACCGAAAACCCTCTTCGACGACTGGAAAGACAATGCCAGTCCAGCCCGTTGGCAGGAACTTGAGATCGACGGCCACATGGACCTGCAGTTCGACCTCTTCTACAACCTCACTCCCGCCTACAAGGGAGCGGACCGAAAGGGCATGTTCGACAAATCCGCCTGGCGCAACATGTCACGCATGACCCCCACCCAGCTCACAGCCTGGCGTAACCACTATGCCCCACGTGATGCCGCTCTGAAGAAGGCTGGCCTCAAGGGCAAGGATCTCGTGCGTTGGAAATACCAACGCTATGCCAAGAACTATCTTCGCTCGGTACGGGGCGTGGACGAGAGCGTGGGCACTCTCATGCGCACACTGGACGAGATGGGAATCGCAGACAATACCATCGTAGTCTATTCCTCCGACCAGGGATTCTATGTCGGCGATCACGGATGGTTCGACAAACGCTGGATGTATGAGGAGTCCCTGCTCATGCCTCTCATCATCAAGTGGCCTGGCGTGACCAGGCCGGGCTCAAGGGATGACAGGCACCTGGTGCAGAACCTTGACTACGCTGAAACCTTCCTTGAGGCGGCGGGAGTGGAAATTCCCGGGGACATGCAGGGACGCTCCCTCGCACCCCTTCTCAAGGGCAAGGAACCCAAGGACTGGCGGGACAGCATCTACTATCACTACTATGAGTATCCCAGCGTACACCAGGTCCCTCGGCACAACGGAATTCGCACCGAGCGCTACAAGCTCATCCAGTTCTACGAGTTTGGTGAGTGGGAATTCTACGATCTGAAGGAGGATCCCGATGAACTTCGCAACCTCTACAACGATGAGAAGTATGCTGCGCAGATCTCTGAGATGAAAAATCAACTGGAAGGA
>DMYM01000383.1 GCA_003483645.1 Verrucomicrobiales bacterium | reverse complement strand
GATCATGGCTCGTTCCGTCTTCGCATCGCTTCCCTTGTCAGGAGGGGTTTGCCGGAAGCTCCTGGTGGGGCGTTTTTCCGATTCCCGTCAGGGTGTCCGGAAACTTTTCCCTCCAGCACTGGAGGGCCAGTCGAATTTCTTCCTCCTTGCGACCGGGCGAGAGTTCCCACACATGGGGCAATTCAGGTCGGAGGTGCTCGAGGAGGACCTCGTAATCGAGTGTGCCCGTGAAGGGCACCTGGTGGTCACGCTGAGGCCAGGCCACATCGTGCACGTGGGCGCCTATCAGGTAGGGCTCCATCTCGCTGAGCCACTGATCGTGTTCGAGCAATCGCAGGTTATGCTTGAGTTGAACGTGGCCGAAGTCGTGCCAGTAACCGATCCATTCGTTATCCGAAAAGTGCTGCTGCAGTGCCACCATTTCCTGTTCCGCAGGAACATCCTCGTATCTGGAGCGGGATTCGATGGCGAGTTTCACCTGATACTCGGCGGCCTTTTCAACGAGTTTTTCAAGGGTCTCAAGGGCGCGGTTGAAGTAAAGACCGCCGGTCTTGCTGCGCTTCTTGACGCACTTCAGTTTGAGTTTGTCGTATTTCGGGTCGAGCTGCCGGCCTTCCTTGAGCATCTGAACGAGTCGACCAGTCCATTTGCGGTGCGGCATGAGGGGCACCGAACCCATGTGAAGGACCATGTAGCGGGCCTTGAATTCCGCCGCGAATTCGAGCGATCGGAAAGTCATCTCCAGTGCACGGGTGCGATCATGGGGACGATGAGAGGTGAACTCGTAAGCGTCCGGAGCATCGATGATTACCTCGGTAGGAGAAGGGAAGTAATTGTGGACGCCACAGCAGTGGAAGGCGCCGCCTTCGAATGCCCGGCGGATTCCCGGAAGTTTGGCGATCGTCATTCCATGACTGAGTTCAATGTGATTGACGCCCAATGAGAGGATTTCCTCGATCATGGCCTCGCCGTCCGAGTGGCGGGAATTGTTCCAGCAGGTGGAAAATGCAAGCATGTGGAGAGTGATCGACTAGGGGGATATTACGGGATTGCGGTAGACCACCGCTACCAAAGTTTCAGGGATATTCCGCGATTGGGTCGAACCCGGATGCGCGGGCTCCCGAAGGAGACCGGGTCCATTTCAATCCGGAGTCGGCACATCCTGGAAGAAGGTCGGCGTCTTTTTGCCTGGGGGTTCCCTGTCTGACCGGAGTTTCCCGCGCGCTATGGGGAATTGAGTTCCTGGAATCAGAGCCTGATCTGCCCCTGCTGTAGATCGGGTCCAGGGCGCCGAAATCGGTACCATCAACTCCCGGGAAGGATCGGGGTCTGTTGCGATCGACGGTGAAGACGAAACAGATAAAGACTGTTGAAAAAAAACAGGAAGGCGAGGAAAGCGACGGTCAATTGCATGATGGCCATGGTGGCAACGTGATCATCGTGTGCCATTGCGCGGGCGACCTCGGTGGTGCGAAGTGCGTTTTGCATGAAGTCCGCCTCACCGCTTCCGATTACAGCCTCGACGTAGTCGTTGTTGGCCGCTGCATGCTGCACAAAGCCCTGCTGGCCCTTGTGAATCACGGGAAGTGCAAGGAGAAGGAAGACAGCTACGCAGAGGTTGGTAATCAGGACGAGAGGCAGTCTGGTGCGAGCGGACTGTTCCGTGGGTTCAGAGGCGTGAGTGGTAGGGGTCATTGACTGAGGTTGGTTGGATCGATAGCCAACACGAATTCGCCTCGTGGCGGTCGATCACTAAACCTCTGTAGCAATTTCAAGATTTGACCTCCATATATGTTTTCAAATTTTTTAGTTAACTCTTTTGTAATGCTAATGCGAACAAGAGGATTTATATTTGTTAATATTTCGAGTGTTGAAACAAGACGGTGGGGCGATTCAAAATAGAGGGAGGTATGACCGCGATCGAGGGCAGCCTGCAACTCCCGTTCCCGTTTGCCTTTCTTATAAGGCAGGAATCCGCCAAAGGTGAAGGGGAGGGGAGGGAGTCCGGAGGCAACAAGAGCAGTGGTGATGGCGCTGGCACCAGGAAGCACTTCGTAGGGCACATCTGCTTCCAGGCATGCGCGGAGCAGGCGATGCCCGGGGTCTGACAGACATGGCGTGCCGGCGTCTGAAATGACCGCGATGCGCTGTCCTTCCCGGGCCTTCCTGAGGATTTCGGGAATGCGACGCTTCTCGTTGTGATCGTGGAGTGAGAGAAGGGGTTTTTTGATATCGTAATGATTCAGCAGTTTGCGCGAATGCCTCGTATCCTCGCAGGCGATAAGATCGACCGTTCGGAGAGTTTCCAATCCGCGCAGGGTGATGTCCGCGAGGTTGCCTATGGGTGTGGGCACAAAGGAGACAAGAGGGTCGGGACGCTGGTCGGGCATGGAAGACCTATAGAGTAGGCGCTTGGCCTCCGGAAGGTCAGAAAGGCAAAGGTTTGCGTTGCTGGTGGTTCTGGCTCAGCAAGGGGGTTGGGAGGAATTGGGCAGAGTTCCCGGCGCTCCCGCGATATCATGCCTCCGGGGTGATGACCATGCTCAGCATGGAGATGCGACTAACCGCTAAAACCCCTCCGAGAACCGGGCGACCACTCCTTCGGCGGCACGCTTGATGGCGTCGACGAGTGCGGTCTGGCGGGCGGTCTGCAGGTTAGGGTCTACGAAGAAGCGGGTGCTGCCTCGAGAGGTTCCACTCGCCAGAACCCTGGCGGGATTGCGGGCGTCAACCAAAGACCAGCTAAGGTGAGCCTCCATTTCCAGTTCCTCCGAGCGCAGAATGTCTTCCCGGGTTGAGCGGGCCTGTCGGTGCTCGATTTTTTCGAGAGTGGTGAGGAGACGGGCGTCGGCGGTATCGATCCTGGAAACACGGTAAGTGCCGTCCCGGGTGATGGCGTCGATGAGGCAATTGGTGGCGAGGGCAGCCGCTCGGGGAATCTGAGTATTATTCTCCACCATCGCCACGTTGAGATTATGCACCGTGGCAAGGTGCTTTGGTTTGGCGTCGCCCCACTTGTAGCCGGCACAACTGCTGCAACTCAGGGAGATTGCCGACACCACGACAAAACCAAGGAGTAGAGAGGCTGGGGAATCTGAGCGGTGCAGGCCAAGCATCATATCACTCCGAAGTTCCGATGCTCTGAAGGCGGACCTTCGCGCGATCGTGGAGGGGGCCTCCGGTGGTTTTTCGAACGACTTCCCGGTAGTAGACGGCGGCGGAGCTATTTTGTTCCTTCTTGAAGTAGAATTCGGCGATATCAAAGTTGCGCTGGATTTCACGGGAGCGGATTTCAGCGATTTTGGTCGCGGCGTCGGCGGCGCGTTTGGAGTTTGGGTAGGACTGGTGCAAGTCCTCGAAGGCGTGCTGGGCGCGATCAAGGTTGGAGTTGTCCTGGTTGCCCTTGCTCGCTCCCATCGTGAGGAGTTGTCCGATCTTATACTGGGCCTCGGGGGCGTAGAGGGAGCGCGGATAGTTATCGACCACGTCCTGATAGGCGGTGATCGCTTCGTTAGCCTTCGATTTCTTGCTTTCGTAGGCTCTTCCAATGGCATGCTGGGCTTTGGCAGCGGAAGGAGCTCGCGGGGCGTTGTCGCGTACTGTCGCGAGCATTGAGACAATCTTCTTGATATCGGGAGCGGTCTTGAACCACAGGAGTTTGTCGGAGATCTGTCCGTCTGCCACTGCATGAGCGAGCCTTGCCTGGCTGTCGCGCGCCTTGGCGTAGAGCGAAGAAGCCTGGTAGAGGGTGATCACCATCTGGTAGGTCTCAAAGGCCTTATCCAGTTTGTCTCGCTGTTCGAGGAGTTGTGCCTGGCGGAAGCGTGCGGCGGGGGCAACTGAGGAATGAGGGTTCTTGTCTGCGGTATTCCCGTAGAGACTGATTGCTCTCTTGCTCTTGCCGGATTGATCGGCGGCCTGGGCTCGGGCGTAGAGGCTCTGCACATCGCGATCGGAACCATGGGGAGTGCCGGCAATGGGGAGTTCGGACTCTGGTTCGCTGGCACAGGAGGCCAGAATGCAAAAGCACCACCCAGGATGGAGAAGGACACGGCGGAGACCGATCATAAGGCAAACCCTAATCGCCCTTCTTGAAAATCCAATCGCGATTTTGCAGCTCCTAAGGAAAGCGAATAAACCGTGTGAGTGGTTAAGACTTTGGGCTTTGTGAGTCGAGGGCGCGCGAGGGCAGCTTTCTCAGCCTACTCCTCTCCCATTTCGCGGGCGCGGGCCGTAGCGGTGTTGACGGCGTCGATGCAGGCTGCGCGGAAGGCGTGTGCTTCGAGGGCCTTGAGAGCAGCAATGGTGGTGCCGCCCGGAGAGGTCACCATATCCTTGAGGACGGCGGGATGTTCTCCTGTCGACTGCACCATGGCAGCAGCCCCGAGGACCGTCTGAGCGGCGAGCTCGTGGGCCTGATCGCGGGGCAGACCGTTTTGTACGGCACCATCGGCAAGGGCCTCGATGAAGAGGTAAACGTAGGCGGGACCGCTGCCGGAGAGCCCGGTGACTGCATCCATGAGGGATTCCTTCACTTCCACCACCACGCCGACGGCGCCAAGGAGCCTCTGCGCGGTCGCGGCATCGCCTTCGGTGGCGCTGCTTCCACGGGAGAAGGCGGCGGCACCCTTGCCTATCAGGGCGGGAGTGTTCGGCATGGAACGGATGACGCGTGCGCCCTCGCCGACTTCCTGTTCGAGCCTGGCAATGGGAAGGCCGGCAGCCACCGAAATCACCAGCAGGCTCTTCGTATCGCTGCCGGAATCCCGTATCTGTTGAAGAACCCCAGGCACATCGTGCGGCTTCACGGCCAGGAGGAGAACGTCGACTGTAGTGGCAACCCCTGCGATGGAATCGGCAGTGCTGACCCCTCGCTCAGCGACAAGGGAATCCAGGGCGGTTGAAAAGATATCGAAGGCCACCACGTCCGTGGAGGCAACTGCACCGGCATCAATGGCCCCGACAGTAAGGGCCTTTCCCATCTTTCCGCATCCTATCAGGCCGAGTTTCATGGGCAGGAGTTTCGAGTTTCAAAGGGAATATTTCAAGTGTCTTGAATTAGACATTGGCCGGAAGTCCGATTTTCCCGAACACTTTTCCTTGAGAACTCGCTGCTGGCGGGAACAGTGGGGCATGTGGCCTAATTGGATGCTGGTGCTGACCGCGGGAGCCATCTTTTCGGGTGTTGGAGTGGGCCCGCTGGGGTCTCAGGACCTGCCCCTGGTGGG
>DMYM01000314.1 GCA_003483645.1 Verrucomicrobiales bacterium | reverse complement strand
GCCTGGGCTACTACAACCCCGTCAACCCGGCCCCCCCCGTCTCCCGCGTGCACGGCGCCACCATGATCACCAGCCGTGCCCATTTCGAGCAGCTGGCGGCCCGCGACGACCGGCCGGGAGCGCAATCCGTGCGGGAGGTCAAGTTTCTCGTCTACGACGTCGACACCGACAACCCCGTCCTCTACTTCGCGAACAGCACCCGCTATCCCTATCACTTCTGGTTCACCCGCGATGCGGTGGGGCGCTACTCCAGCAATACAGCGTTCAACAACGACACCTACTTCAACAACACCCGCCGCAAGAACCTGGCCGGAAGCCTCGTCGCACACGACAACTACGTGGACGACAAGGGACGACAAGGGCTCTACACCGTCGAGTTCTGGCCCACCGATCCGGTTGCCTTCAGGTTCGTGGAAAAGGGCTATGAGCTGATCGCGGCCGCCATGCCCTTCGTGGACGGCAATATCGCCTACCACCCCGCCAGCGAAACACAGCGTCGCTGGCACAACGATGAAAAGGAGGATTACGACAACTCCTACATCAACGTGGTTCAGACCGAAGACCTCTACGCCAATGTGGTCTATACCGGACTCAACCCGGGCGAGGGCTATGGACGGCTCCGCGTGGTCACCGGCACGGAAACGCTCTCCGTGCGCGATATCGTGATCTTCCGCAACATCCCGAACGATCTCACTCATGTGGCGGGCATCATTACCGAGATCCCGCAAACACCTCTCTCCCACATCAACCTCAAGGCCAAGCAGAACAACACCCCGAACGCCTTCATCAAGGATGCCTCCACCCACCCCGAGATCGCACCCTTCCTCAATCAGAACATCTACTACAAGGTCAACGCGGACGGCTTCGAAATCCGGGCCGCCACCGATGCGGAGGTGGACGCCTGGTTCGAGGCAATCCGCCCCGAGAACCCCCAGATTCCGCAACGTGATCTCAGCATCACCGAGATCCGGCCCCTCTCGCAGGTCCAGTTCAACGATTCCGACGCCTTCGGTGCCAAGGCCGCCAACGTGGCCGAACTGCACCGGATCCTGCCCCGGAACGCCCCGAACGGCTTCGCCATCCCGTTTTACTTCTACGACGAGTTCATGAAGTTCAACAGCCTCTACGACGAGGCCCAGGCCATGATGGACCAGCCGCTCTTCCAGAACTCTCCTCTCTTCCGGTCCGCCCTGCTCGAAAACTTCCGCGACGACATCGAGGACGCTCTGCTTCCGCCCTGGATGTCGGACGCCATTACCAGCCTGCAGGACAGCTTGGCACCGGGCACGACCCTGCGGGCCCGCTCCAGCACCAACAACGAGGACCTCGAGGGCTTCAACGGGGCCGGTCTCTACAGCTCCTTCACCCACGGTCTGGACGAGGGCCCTTTCGAGAAGACCGTCAAACAGGTCTGGGCCAGTCTGTGGAACTACCGCGCCTTTGAAGAGCGCGACTTCTGGCGCATCGCCCACTTTTCCGCTGCGATGGGTGTGCTCGTCCATCCCAACTACGAGAATGAGCAGGCCAACGGCGTGGGCGTCACCACCAACATCTTTGATCCCCGCTGGGAAGGACACTACGTCAATGTGCAGGTCGGCGAAAACCTGGTCACCAATCCGGAGGCCGGATCCATCCCGGAAGAATACCTCATCGCTCGCCTGGCGGGATCTACCGACGAGATTCAGTACATCCGCTTTTCAAACCAGCTGCCGGAGGGACAGACCGTTCTGACCCGCAATCAGGCCCTCGACCTCAAGGCCAAGATGAACCTTGTCCACAGCCACTTCCGCTCCAAGTACAACCCGGGGAACACGTCCACCTGGGCCATGGAGGTCGAATTCAAGATCACCGAAACCGGCCGCCTCCTCATCAAGCAGGCGCGGCCGTGGGTGTATTAAACGCAGGATCACCCGCATTGGGCTCCGGCGCTGCGGCCTTCCGGATTCCGGGAAACCGCCGCCTTGTTGTTAGCGGGAGACAAAGCGATGGAACCCCGGTAGCATCCCGAAAATTCCCCCCTTCACCAAAGCCGTAGCCCATGCGAATCGTCGGTCTTTTTTTCTTTCTGGTTCTGCCCATGCCAGGCCAGACCACCGTGCCACCGGATTCCTCGATCCTCCGTTCCGAGATCCTCGGAAAAATGGACCGCGCGATCTTGAGATCGATCAGGAGCAAGCGACTCCCCGGTGGCGTGCTGTGGCTGGAACGCCAGGAAGAAGTTTACCGGAAAGCCTACGGAAAGCGGGCCACTGTCCCGGCAAGCGAGGCCATGACCGTCGACACGATCTTCGACGCCGCTTCGCTCACCAAGGTGATAGCCACCACACCCTGCATCCTGAAGCTCATTGAAGAGAACAAACTGAGCCTGAAAGATAAGGCCAGCAGGTTCCTTCCCGAACTCACCGGTGACCCCAACAAGGCCACCGTCACCATTCGCCACCTCCTCACTCACGCCAGCGGCCTCCTCCCGGGCATTCGCCGTGGTTATGACTGGCAGGGTCATGCCGCCGGGATCGCCCTGGCCACCAGCGAGGCGTCATTCGGTCATGCCGGCTGTGACTACCGCTACAGTGACATCAATTTCATCCTTCTTGGGGAAATCGTGCAACGGATCACCATGCAACCCCTCTCGCTCTATGCGCAGCAATCCGTGTTCGGCCCTCTTGGGATGACCGACACGGGCTTCCGGCCAGGGGACGAAAAACTCGCGCGAATCGCGCCCACCACCCGCCTGGAAGACGGAAGCGTGCTCCGTGGCATAGTGCACGATCCCACCGCCCGGGCGATGGGAGGCGAGGCGGGACACGCCGGACTCTTCACGACCGCTCACGATCTCGCACGTTACACCCGCATGATTCTCAACTGCGGTGAACTGGATGGTGTCCGCGTCCTCAAACCAGAGACGGTGAAGCTCATGCAAACGGTGCAATCGCCAAGGTTCATCACCGCGCGGCGTGGACTCGGATTCGACATCGACTCGCCCTATGCCGGTCCCCGGGGAAAAATCTTCCCACGCGGTTCCTTCGGTCACTCCGGATGGACCGGCACCTCGCTCTGGATCGACCCCTTCAGCAGGACCTCAATAATCTTTCTGAGCAACCGCAATCACCCCTCCGGTGGCAATGTCCTGAGCCTCCGCTATCGCCTTGGAACCCTCGCTGCCGAAGCGACCGGGGTTGATTTCAGGAACGTCACCGGGGCGTTGCCCGATCTCAGTGAAAAGGAACGAAAAGAAGCCCGGGCCAGGGTTCAACGCCCCACTGGTAACGTCCTCAACGGCATCGACGTCCTCGTGGCCGGAGAGTTTGGGATGCTCAAGGACATGCGAGTGGGCCTCATCACCAACCCGAGCGGACTGAGCCGCGATCGCAGAACCACCATCGACCTCCTGCATGCGGCCAGGGAGGTGAACCTGGTATCTCTCTTCGGGCCCGAGCACGGCATCCGCGGCAGCCGGGACGGGAAGGTGGAAGACGGGGTGGACGACAAGACCGGCCTGCCGGTGCGCAGCCTCTATGCCGGGAAGGACCGGCGCAAACCCAGGCAGGAGCATCTCGCCGAGATCGACGCCCTCGTCTTTGACATGCAGGACATCGGGTGCCGGTTCTACACCTATATCTCCACCATGGGCCTCGCCATGGAGGCCGCGGAAGAAGCCGGGATCAAGTTTATCGTGCTCGACCGCATCAATCCCATCGGAGGATCAAAGGTAGCGGGACCTCTCCGCGACGGCGAAAGCAAGTTCGTGGCATTTCATGAGATCCCGGTGCAGCACGGCATGACGACGGGAGAGATCGCCCGACTGTACCAAAGTGAGCGCTTCCCGCAACTCGATCTCAAGGTGGTGCCCCTGCGCCACTGGAAACGCTCCATGCGCTTCGATGAGACCGGACTGCCGTGGGTCAGACCCTCGCCAAACATGCCCAATCTCACCGCCGCCACCCTCTATCCCGGTATCGGCCTCCTTGAATTCACCAATCTCTCGGTAGGCCGGGGAACCAAACTCCCCTTCGAAATTGCGGGTGCCCCCTATATCGTGCCCGAGGATCTTGCCCGACAGCTCACCTCCGTCGAACTCCCGGGCCTGCAGTTCATTCCAATACGCTTCACCCCGGAGACCAGCATGTTCGAAGGCGAAGAGTGCGGCGGGGTGCGTATCCTCCTCAAGGACCCGGCCAGGTGTCCTTCGGTGAAACTGGGTCTTGCCCTGGCTCAGGCTCTTCGGCAACTCTACCCTGCCGAGTGGAAGACCGAAAAGCTCAACACCCTCCTCCGCCACCCGGCCACTGAACAGGCCATCCTGAACCAGCTCCCTCATGCCTCCATCATCGCCGAGTGGCAGCAAGACTTGGATGCCTTTGCAGATCGACGCAGGAAACACCTCCTTTATCCCTGACCATCCAACCACTCCACTTCATGAAATTATTCTTCAGCATGGGCTGCGCAGCCCTCGTCCGGGTCCTTCCCTGCCCTACCCTCCCGGCCGCTCCGGAGGGAACCGCCGGTCCCCTCGTCGGCC
>DMYM01000150.1:6369-6694 GCA_003483645.1 Verrucomicrobiales bacterium | reverse complement strand
ATTGAGATCACCGACACTTTTGCCTTGCGATGGTACGGGCTGGCCTATCTGGCGGGGTTCATTGTGGGCTACTTCGGACTGAAGTGGTTGGCGCGGAAGGGGCTGTGGGTGGTGCAACCCGAGAAGGTTGCTGATTTTGTTGCCTACGCGGCGATCTTCGGAGTCTTCCTTGGCGGCCGGCTGGGTTACGTTCTTTTATACATGATTCCCGAGAACGGAGTCGGTTACGTGTGGGATCACCCTCTCGTGATCCTGCAGGTATGGAAGGGAGGGATGTCGAGCCATGGCGGCATCGTGGGATTGACCATCTTCACCTATTTCTATG
>DMYM01000150.1:5828-6039 GCA_003483645.1 Verrucomicrobiales bacterium | reverse complement strand
CTATTTCTATGCCCGTCGTGCCGGTTGCTCCTGGACGGGAGTGGGAGACGGGCTGGTGATCGTTTCCACCCTGGGAATCTTCTTTGGCCGGATTGCCAACTTCATCAACGGCGAACTCTACGGCAGAGTAACCAGTGCGGCGGTGGGGATGAAGTTTCCCAAGGAACTGCTGGAGAGCGAGGATGATTTTTACAACGCCATGAGAGAGGCG
>DMYM01000150.1:0-5757 GCA_003483645.1 Verrucomicrobiales bacterium | reverse complement strand
GGAAGGCGGCATGTCGTTCCACGGCGGCTTCCTGGGGGTCTGCGCGGCGGTGGCGCTTTTCGCGCGCCGCAACCAGATCGACATCCTCAGGCTCGGCGACCTGATCGCGCCCGTGGCGCCGATCGGCATCTTCTTTGGCCGCATCGCCAACTTCATCAATGGCGAGCTCTACGGCAGGGTCACCAGCGCGGGGGTAGGGATGAAGTTTCCCAAGGAACTACTGGAGAGCGAGGATGACTTTTACAACGCCATGAGAGAGGCGGTGGAGGCCGATCCGGAACGCCTGGCAGCACTGTGGGATGGCTATCTCGCCAGTCCTTCAACCGGTAAAGGTCAACTTCTGGAAGGTGCGCTGGACGCGAGCAGGGAGAATCCCGCCATACTTGAGGTGTTTGGGAACTACGTGCAGACCCGTCATCCGTCGCAACTCTACCAGGCCTTCCTGGAGGGGCTGACTCTCTTCGCGATCCTGTTTGTTCTACGTCTGAGGTTCCGGAACCTGGGACATGGGGTGATCACAGGGGCCTTCTTTGTCCTTTACGCGACCTTCCGCATTGTGGCGGAACAATTCCGTGAACCCGATTCGGCCTGGGTGATCGAAGGGTTCCTGACCAAGGGCCAGTTTTATTCGATCTTCATGTACGCCATCGGAGCGGCCTTCGTAGTGGCTGGTCTGAAGGGCAAGACGGGGTCGCTGGAAGGGCAGTCGAGCGGGAAGAGCGTTTCGCCCGGGAGCTGAACAGAACAAGCCGGGGTCAGCGGCTGAGGTCTTATCTGGGGATCCTGAGTTTCTGGCCGATGCGGATGGTGGTCCCACTGATTCCATTCGCTCGCTGAATGGCGCCGACCGAAGTGCCGTAGCGACGGCCCAGGGAGTAGAGGGTATCGCCCTTGACCACGGTATGGCGAATCGTCGGCTTGGATGCAGGTTTGGGGGAAGCGGGCCGGGGTTTGGGTTGCACTACGGGAGCCGGCCGGGAGGGAGGTGCCTGGGAGGCCACGAGGGGTGGGCGCTTTCCCGTAGGTTTCTTCCGGCTGGCCGGCACAGGGGGATCTTTTCTGGCGACCAGTTGGGCAGCAGGCTCCGCTGGGGCCGGCTTGATCGCCCAGCGATGTTGTCGCGCCGGCTTGTCGGCCCAGGCCTCCACGTAGTTGCCGTTCTGGTCGAAGGGACCGTAGCCAGGATTATAGGAAGCGCTGGAGGAGATCTCCCGTCCTCCACTGCAGCCCGCCAGCAGGGTGGCAATCGCCAAGGCCGTCGTAACGAGATTCAAGGGGGTGCAGGTGGAAAATAAGAAGTTCATCAAGTAAGGAGTTCGGAAGGCACTTCAGAGGAGCTTTCTGTCGGGTATTAGACTAACTCGATATTGCCTTCACAGTAGCGGATGCATGTTCTTCATCCGATGCGGTTCAGGGGCGTTGGCTGTCACTTTTTAGCGTGATGGACTGTGGATTCAAGTGGATAGGAACATTTGAAGTTGCTGATGGGCCGATCGCAGGATTTGAGACAAGAGATGGAATCATTATCACGTAACCCCATTGCAATCAGGACCTTGGGCAATACCCCTTATGAATCGGAGTGCAAGAGCCTCGATCTTCAGTGACATCGGAGTGGCTGGATTGGTGGCAGCGGCAAGCGAGAGATAGATTCGTGACAATCGCGGGGTAGCATTCTTCTCGGGATGCCCTGATAGTATTGCTTGAAGGAAACCTCTGCGGAACCCGCAGAAAAAATCCGCAGGTCTTCATGTAAACACCATGGGATTATTTTCCTTGCAGACCAGGTTCACAATCGGGCCCGTCGACTCGATGAACAGAGTCAATCATTCGGGGAATTTGGCACCTGCCGGGAACTGATCGGCACCTGCTGGAAACTGATTGTGATCTCATCCAGGCCGAGTAGACTTCCTGTAGTCTGAGACCTTTCAGCTGAGAATCCGGTAGATCTGAAGGCGCTACAATGACCGACGTTTTGCGGGCAATATCCTCTTTCCTGTCATCTCGCAGGAAACTTTTGCTCTCATTGGGGGTAATGACGTTCGGGTTGGGCGCATGCTCCGACCCCGGAGGAGAGCAAGGTGGCGGGGAAGGCGAGTCCCGGGAAGAGGCCCCACCACAACCCGTTGGCCACCAGCGGATGGTTGAAATGCTGGCTAGGATTGCGGAGGAAACCGAGGTTGAAAACCCGTATTCCGGGGTGGCAGCGGTGAGAATCTGGCGCAAAAAACTGGACTCTCTTCCGGACAGGCCGAGTGAACAACGCCTGGAGGCTGTCCTGCAGCTTGCGGAGGCGGAAGCTGTCCAGGGGAAGGAAAAGGAGGCTCTCACGCGGTTGCAGGGTGCCTATGATACATACTCCCGCCTGCGGCCAGCAATTCCTCAGAAAGCGCTCAATGACATCCGTTACCGTCTGGCAGTGGCCTATCTTCGTCATGGAGAGACCCGTAATTGCTGCGCCCGCAACAATGAGGACAGTTGTATCATGCCGATTCGGGGAGAGGGGATTCATACGGATCAGGCGCAATCACGAAATGCTATTCGCTATCTGGATGAGATCCTGATGACGTCTGATGTCTCCCGCGTTCTCAAATTCCGCGCGCGCTGGCTTCTCAACCTGGCTTACATGACCATCAATGGCTATCCGTCGAAGGTCCCGGAGGATAAACTGATTCCCCCTGCCGTATTTGCTTCCGACGAGCCTTGGCCAAAGTTCGTCAACATTGCACCCCGTCTGGATCTCGATACGTTCAATCTGGCAGGTGGAGTGATCGTGGACGATTTTGACGGGGACAATCTTCTCGATATAGTGAGTTCCACGTACGATTCGCGAGGGCCGATGCGCTACTTCCGAAACAAGGGTGATGGGAGTTTCCAGGAGAGATCAAGGCAAGCCGGGCTGACAGGCCTGACCGGTGGGCTGAACCTGGAGCAGGCGGACTATGACAATGATGGTGATCTCGATGTGCTCGTCTTGCGTGGGGCATGGTTGCTGAACGCCGGTCGGCATCCAAACTCGCTCCTGCGTAACGATGGAGAGGGTGTGTTTACGGATGTCACCTTCGCATCCGGTCTCGCGGAGCCTGCTCATCCGACCCAGACAGCCGCCTGGTCCGATTTCGATCATGACGGCGACTTGGATCTATACGTGGGGAACGAACCTTCAGGGCGTGATGGTTTGACCAACCAGCTGTTCCGGAACAACGGAGATGGGACCTTCACCGATGTTGCCGGAAGGGCCGGGGTGCTGAACGGGCGGTTTACGAAGGGGGTCACGTGGGGGGATTATGATAATGATGGCGATCCTGATCTGTATGTGGCGAATCTAATGAGCCCCAACCGCCTCTACCGCAATAATGGCGATGGCACGTTTACGGACGTGGCGCCGGAACTGAAGGTCACGCGGCCCATGGCGGCTTTCCCGACCTGGTTCTGGGATTATGATAACGATGGAAACCTGGATCTCTTCGTTGCCGCTAACCGTGGGGTACCCGAGTCGCTTTCAAGTCTGGTGGAGAGTTACCTTGGGCGGCCCTGCGACGATGAACTTGCCTGTCTCTATCGCGGCGATGGAAAGGGTGGGTTTTCAGAAGTCGCGGCCAAGGTGGGCCTGGATACCCTTGTGCTTCCCATGGGATGTAACTTTGGAGACCTTGACCACGATGGGTTCCTCGATTTTTACCTTGGAACCGGCTATCCGGCGTACGATGCACTCATGCCGAACGTCATGTTCCGGAACAGAGGAGGCCAGGGTTTCTCGGATGTGACCTGGGACGGAGGGTTCGGGCATCTGCAGAAAGGACATGGCATTGCCTTTGCAGATTTTGATCATGATGGGGATCAGGACATCTACGCCCAGATGGGCGGAGGGGCCACCGGAGACAAGTTTTCAGATGCTCTCTTTGAAAACCCCGGTTGTGATAACAACTGGATTGCAATTCAGCTGGTTGGGACCCGCTCCAACCGTTGTGCCATCGGGGCCCGGATCCGACTGGTGCTCAAGGAGGAAAGTCCACCTGGGGAGCGTTCGGTCTACCGCCATGTGAACAGTGGGGGAAGCTTTGGGGCCAATCCCTTGCGGCAGACGATAGGAATCGGTCAGGCGGACACCATCGACCGCATCGAAATCTGGTGGCCAGCAAGTGGTATAACGCAGCAATTTCAGGCCGTTGCTGCCAACCGGATGATCCGGATTACCGAGGAAAGGGACACGGTCGAGACCGTGGAGTTGTCCCGCTTCCAGTTTCCCGCCGAGTGAGCTGAATTCCGGCAGGATAATTCCTTGAGTTATCTGGATTCCACGCGAAGCCGGATGAACTGGGCTTCACTGCCGGCAGGAATCGGGGCGCGCACCATGAGCACTTCCACGAGGTTGCCGCTGCTGAACTGGTAGTCGACAACCGGGCCGGCGTCGCTCCAGGTGATGAGGTCGGCGGAAACCTCGGCAGTGACCCGCACATCGTCGGCTCCCTTCAGGCGGGGGAACTGCAGCACCAGGTAGTTGTCGGTCTGCTCGTCGACCTCAAGTGAGGCCACCGCAGGCAGGAAGACGTTGCCGTCGGAGGAATCGTTGGGATCCCCGCCCACCGCATACTCCAGCAGGGCGCTCAGGCCATCGCGATCGAGGTCGCTTTCTTCCTGGCCAGCTGCGAGGCCATGCGTGCTGAGCCAGTCTGCCAGGGAGATGCGGTCTTCACCCCCCGGGGTGCCCCCCACCTCCCGACTCGCACGCCAGTTCAGAGGATCGGTGAGATGGGCGCCGGCCGCAGGACAGGCAAGGGTAAGAGAGTAGCCATGCCCGTCGGCAGCCTCGGTCCAGGGCGAGGTGTCGGAATAGGCGAAGTCCTGAATGGTCTCGCCCGTGGTATCGTTACTCAGCGTAATGTTTTCTCCTCCGTTGGAGAGATCCGTGCCGTTCTGGAAAACCCCCGCCACGGGCAGTCCGGTTCCATAACGAAACTCGAAGGCGGCGGCATTCTTCACGATGAGAATGCGTTCTCCCGGGTCCAGTGCGAGGATCTCCGAGTCGCTGCGGAAGTTGAAATCGATCCCATTCTCGAAAACGGCGTCGCTGAGATCGATGGGGGTGGGGCTCACGTTCAGGAGTTCAATGAATTCGAAGTCCCCCCGGTTGTTATAGCCTGCAGTGATTTCCTCCGCAGAGGGGGAGCCGGGGCGGTAGTGCACCTCTGAAACAACCAGGTTGTCCGCTCCTGCTTCCTCGGTCCCGACCGCGAAAAGGGCTTCGGTCAGAGCCGACCACTCACCGCCATTACTGCGGACACGGGCCTTCAACACGCCGGTGGAACTCAGAGTGACCGGCCCGGTGTAGGCAGTTCCCAGTGGGGTTCCTGTAAGGTTTTCCCGGGGATCGTTGCCGTCCATGGTATAGTAAATGGTGCCACCATCCGGACTGGTGATGGAGAGAGCGAAATCCTGTGTCACGTTGCCCCCATGCGGGCTGAAATCAGGTGCGTCGGTGGCGGGGTACCATCCGCGATCCTGGAACTGGCGGAAGACGGTGTTGGTGCGGCGCCGGAGGTAGCCTCTGACAATACGGTTGCGCTCTGCCAGCCACTCGTTGCCCCGGGTGTATGGTTGGCCAGGGCGCTTGCTATCGCCCCAGCGGGCGGATTCAGCGCGAATGGCGCGGTCGATGATGTTGAGTCGTCGGCTGTAGTGCGCGATTGCACGGGAGGGGGAGAGTTCTCCCCCATGGAAGAACTCCCGCCGCACGATGTCGGCGAAGATGAGCTTGTA
>DMYM01000428.1 GCA_003483645.1 Verrucomicrobiales bacterium | reverse complement strand
AGGGAGATGAAGCAATGTCCCTTGGCTGTGCCGGGTCGCTGCCGGCAGATGACGAGGCCGGCACATGTGATCTGCCGACCGTGAGGGATGGTGGGGAAATCGGATGCTCTGAGAAGAGTCCCGTCCCGGAAGCTCGAAGGGGGAAGATGGCGTGACACTTTCTCTGAGGATCGTCGGCTTTCCGCTTCCCAGGCCTTGCGGAGCAGGGACATGGGGTGAGGTCCCGTTGTGTGGCCCTGGGTAGCGTAGTCTGAGGAGAGCCTCTCCAAGGCAGTCATGCGGGTGAGAGGGATTGCGGATTGCCGGTTGCCTTGTGAAGTCCTGCAGGCAGATGGATCTTCTGCGGCGTGGGTTTCGGCCGGTAACCTGGAGCGATTGAAGAGATCATCCTGCAAACCCATCTCCACCTGCCAGAGACCGTCCCGCCGGTGTTCCACTTCGGGGAGATCATTGAGGGCTCCGGCGGCGGCGAGGAGGCGGCGCTCCTTTCGGTTAGGATGCACGCGGCGGAGGAAGTCGGGAAGGCTGGAGAACTGGGCATGGGAGCGGGTGTCCACGAGCCGTTCGGCGGTGGCGGTGGAGAGGTTTTTGAGGCGTTGGAGGCCGAGACGGAGTGTCTGGTCGTCGAGGACGAGGGTTTCGCAGGCAGAATGGAGAACGGAGACTGGTTTGGCCCGAATGCGGTGCCTGCGGGCGTCACGGAGGAGGGTGGCTACCGAGTAGAATCCCATGGGTTGATTGTTGATGAGACCGGCAAAGAACTCGGCGGGATGGTGGGTCTTAAGCCAGCAGGATGCATAGGCAATGAGGGCAAAGGAGATGGAGTGACTTTCGGGGAAACCGTAGAGGGCAAAGGAGCCGATGGCCTTGACCACCTTTTCCTGGACGGTGATGTCAATATTGCGCTCGGACATGCGGAGGATCAGTTTCCTGGAAATGTTCTCCATGCGTTGGTCGGAGCGCTTGAAGGCCATGGCGCGGCGCAGTTCATCAGCCTCGGAGCCATCAAAGCCCGCGATGATCATGGCCATGCGGAGGACCTGTTCCTGGAAGAGAGGGACACCGAGGGTGCGGCCCAGAACGGGTTGGAAGGCCGGATGGATGTAGTCGACCGGTTCGCGACCGTTGCGGCGGTTGAGATAGGGGTGCACGAGGTCGCCCACGATTGGTCCGGGACGGATGAGGGCCACCTCGATAACGAGATCGTAGAAGTTCTTCGGTCGCATGATGGGCAGGGTGGCCATCTGGGCGCGGGATTCGACCTGGAAGGTGCCCACCGTGTCGGCGCGGCAGAGGAGGTCGTAGGTAGCCGGATCGTCATGGGGGATGCGGGTGAGGTCGATGTTCTTACCGCGTTGGTGACAGATGCGGAGGCTGTCTTCCATGGCGGCGAGCATGCCCAGGCCGAGGAGGTCGACTTTCACGATGCCGAGGTCTGCACAATCGTCCTTGTCCCATTGCGCGATGGTACGGTTGGGCATGGCGGCCGGTTGTAGTGGGACAATGGAGTCGAGTCCGTTATCGCAGATGATCATTCCGCCCGAGTGCTGACCGAGATGACGGGGGAAGGAGAGGACCTCATGGTAAAGGTGGAGGAGTGGTTTGAAGCGGGGGTGGCCGGGAGGGACACCGGATTGGGCGAAGGTTTCCTCGAGATGTCCTGCCTTGTTCCCCGGATAGCAGCTGTCCATTGAGATCCCGGCCAAGGAAGCATCTGATTCAAGATCTTCAATATCCAGCCTGGGAGGTTGTGGTTTGCCATCGTGTTCACGATGGATTCCGGGAGAGGAGGAGAGGCCGGAGAAGCGATCAGCGATGGAATCGGGGAAGCCAAGGATTCTGGACATCTCGCGAAATGCAGATCGCGGCCGGTAGGTGATGACGTTGGCGGTCATGGCCGCGCCGCGGGGGGCGTATTTCCGGTAGACATGCTGGATGACGGCTTCGCGTCGTTCACCGGAAGGGAAATCTATGTCGATATCTGGCCAGGACTTGCGGTTTTCGGAGAGGAAGCGTTCGAAGAGGAGATCGCTGCTGATGGGATCACAGGCGGTGATTTCAAGGCAGTAGCAAACTGCAGAGTTGGCGGCCGAGCCACGTCCCTGGCAGAGAATGCCCTGGGACCTGGCAAACTGGACCAGTTCCCAGACGATGAGGAAGTAGCCTGAGAAACCGAGTCGAATGATGAGTGCCAGTTCATGTTCAAGTTGCCGACGGATCCTGGATCCGATTTTGCCATAACGCTGACGGGCTCCGCGGAAGGTGAGTTCACGAAGAAGTTCGGCTTCTTTCTCGGGAGGGAGCGGATCTCCGTTTTCATGATAGGAGGGGAACCTGTAGCCCAGGTTTTCAAGGGTGAACTCAAGGCGGTCGGCGAGGCGCTGGGTGTTGTGGAGAGCTTCGGGGTGATCGTGGAAGAGGGCGGTGACCTGCGAGGGGGACTTGAGATGGCGCTCTGGGTTGGCTTCCAGGAGGGTGCCCGCCTGGTCGAGGGTGGTGTGGTGGCGCAGACAGGTGAAGGCGTCAGCGAGGAGGCGATCGCGGCGGCGGGCGAAAAGCGGGGCGTTGGATGCGAGGAGGGGGAGTTTGAGGTGACCGGCGAGATCGATCAGGAGGCGGTTGCGTCGTTCTTCGCCGCGGACATGGTGCCGGGTGAGGGTGAGGTAGAGGTTTTCTGGGCCGAAGGTGTCGCGAAGCCAGATAGCGGTTTCGAGGAGGTTGGTTTTTGTGGAATCAGGGAGAGATTCCGGGGTCAGGAGGGCAACCAGACCTTTGGTTTGAGGGCAGAATCCGGAAGGGAGGGGAATTTCGGCTCCGGATTCTGTGCCCTGCGACGGTGATGTTGTCGAACTGCTTGCGTTGTCGGCACAATGCAGATCCGTGAGGAGGCGACAGAGATTCTGGTAGCCGGTGCGGTTCTTGACGAGGAGGGGGATTTCAAGATGTGCGATTTGAGATTGAGGATCCGGCAATTCAGCGGTGGCTCCCACGAGGGCGCGGAGGCCGTGCTGTTGAGCAGTGAAGTGGGCCCGGGCGGATCCCTGGACTCCCATATGGTCGAGGAGAGCGATGGCCTGATAGCCAAGTTCCGCTGCACGGTGGACAAGATCCTCCGGTTGACTGGCGCCCCGGAGGAAGGAGAAGGAGGAGCGGGCGTGGAGTTCGGTGAACAAGTCCGGTCAAAGGTTCGAAAGGCTCTGTCTTCGCCTGGCTCCTTTCGGGATCAGGCGGGCTTCATTCGTAGATGCCCTCAAGGAACCAGTCTCCGGGAGGCTGGCAGGCGAGACGGAGGAGGGTCTGATTGGCGAGCTGAAGATCCCATTCGATACGTTGCCAGCGTTCGGTGGGATTCCACCAGTGGCCCGAGAGAGGAAAGGGACCGTGAACAGCTGCAATGGAACCACGGTGTGGTCCGGTCAGGAGGGCGAGGGGACGGGGGAAGCGGTCGCCGGGTTCGCAGGCAACATGAACAGGAAGGGCGGGGCGACAGCGTTTCAGCGGCAGGGCCGTCGGGATGCTGTCGCGGTCAAAGATTGGAAGTTGTTCCTCCCGGGTTTTTTTACCCGCGATCCTGGATGTCCGACTGCACAAGGTGTCTTCCATTTGGAACGAATCCGGCTTATGAGTGTTGATGGAGCGGGGAGTGCCGAGTCGACCAGGGCCGAGAAGGGCTTCCAGGCGTGCGAGGGTATCGGCGAACCTGTGAGGGTCTCGCAGGGAGCGATCGAAGAGGTGGTGTTGAGCTTCGCCGGGCAAGGTGGGAGTGAGGAGGAGGGACCAGGTCACGACGGGAGCGGGAGCGCGGACGGTGTCCAGGTGGGTGTGGAGAAGACGAAGGAGAGTGGAGGGGGTGCAGGTGGGTTCGGGTAGGCGCAGTTCGCGCAAGTGCAGGTTGCCGTCGGCGAAGGTGAGGGTGAGTTTGGTCGAGATGGCGGCGCGCTGGGAGGAACGAAGGCGGGAGCAGAGGGTGTCGAGACCGCGGCGTAGGACGAAGAGGAGCGGTTCGAGGGTCTCGAGGGGGTGTTCAAGTTCGCGGGTGATGGTGAATTGTTGTGGTGGGCGGTGCAGGTTGAGGAGACGGTGGTATTTGCCGTGCAGAATGTCGTGGAGGCGGGTTGCCCCGGGGCCGAGTCGTTCTGCGAGTCCCTGGCGTGGAAGGGCGGCGAGGGCTCCCAGGGTACCGATGCCCCAGAGATGAAGGAGTTCCGGGTCCGTGGTCAGTTTGCCGTGGTCAGTTTGCAGAGAAGAGACAGGCAGGTCGGCAATGGCCTGAATACTGAAAACGGAATGCGGCACACTGTTGAACACCGGTTCCGGATGGAAGGTGAGAGAGGAACGCAGGGCACGGCTGCGCCCGGCGAGGAGGGTAAGATCTGGAGTGGGAGCGATGGCGAGATGGAGAGGAAGACGAAGTGGAGTGGCCTTGCGGAGGGCTTGTTCGGTCCAGTCGAGGGGGGAGGTGAGGGCGTGGGGAAGGGAGAGGAGATCGAGCAGAAAGGTGCCCGGGGCGGTCTCTTCAAAATCGGGGCCGAGAGAAGAGACGTATTCCCGGAAGGCGTCCTGATGGAGGCGTTCGATGGAAGGATCAGGGGCGAGAAGAATGAGTTGTGGACAGCGTGCGAGAGCACGGGTGACGGTGAGACCGGGGGCAATGCGGTGATGGGTGGCGGCAGTGTTGACGGCGAGAAGAAGAGGTGTTGCACGGGTGGAGGAAGTTCCGGAAGAAGGATCAGTCACCGAGCTGACAAGGGCTGCCGGTTCGGCGGTAGTCCCGGGGCTGTCACGGAGGAGGACAGAGAGAGGAAAGGAGGGAATGTGAAGGGAGGAGTACAAGTGGAGTCGGAAGGTTGGGAAAAGTTTCCTTGGTCGTCGATTTCCCTCAGGAGCTCCGAACAGCAATCTCTTCCCGATCACAGACGGGTTTCAGTTCATCCCGATCGCGTTCGAGATCAGCGAGAGTGAAGATGGAGTTGAAGGTGAGGTGAAGGGTGGCGCAGGGGATGAGATGCCTGGGAGTAAAGATCAGAAGGGATGCCCCGGACTGCCTGGCGAGATTGCGGAGGCGGTACCAGGACGAACTGGGGATGCGGCGAAGTTCCTCGAGAGGGTTGAGGAGAAGATCGAGGATGAGCAGCGGAAGGCTGCCGTCGTGCAGAAGGAGATCGCAGCAGCGCAGGGACTCATCGCCATCCCGACAACGAATCCAGAGCAGGCGGGAACAGGAGTCCGCGCTGTAGGAAGCAGGATCAAAGGAGTCCCGGCCATCGATGAGGGCGAGGAGCTTTCTGCCAGCAGGCGGGAGATGGGGGGCAGTGGTTGAAAGAGGTGATTCTTGGCGATCTCCTTGCAGAAGTTCGGCAAGAATGAGGGAGAGACCGGAAGCGGGGTGAACAGGGGTGAGTTCGGAAAGGGCTCCGGCGGGGAAGGCGGGGAGGTGGGGGGAGGAAGAAACCGGAGGGGGGGAGTCACTCTCCCGGTGTGCTTCGGGGAATTTTTCCCGCAATTGCTGGCGTAGAGCCGGGAGGGTGGACTTCTGGCTTCGAATGGCAGCAGGGCTCTGCTCTGTCATGTTCTAATGAACAGTATTCAGAAAGAGAAGAATGGCAAGGGAAAATACGAAAGGGCAAGATGGGCGAATCTTGCTCAAGATCCCGGGATTCGGACTGTTCACGGATTCCACCGTGGGGTTGGTCCCATCCGGTGTGAAGAGAGTGTTGATGAACTGTGAATAAGTCGCAGGTCCATGTGTTGACAGGTTGATAGTCACCAAATAGAAAAAATTTGATGGGTATACGTGTGCGGCCGATGGGCGAAATGAAGTCCCAACCCGATCCCACTGAACGCGTGAAGTGTTGGAAGTGCGGGACCTGGTTCATGATGTCGCGAACGGCGACCCGGGGCTCGTGTCCAGATTGCGGAAGTCAGGTGGCGCTCCACCGTCTCAACATGCCCATGATGCCGAGCGGGAAGAGCAAGCAGGAAGTGGTTCGCCTGTCTGTGGCGGGGGAGGAACTGCCACCTCGAGACCCGAAGAAGGAGAGGACGTCGAAGAACACGGAAGGGGTGCAATCGAAGCTGTCGGGCGAAAATGACCATGAGTCAGGGGTGCATCCCAGGAAACCGGGGTCGGAGTTGGGAGAGGCGGAAGTCCGCAGGATGTTCGTGGAGGCAGATCCACGCAGGGAGGATGCGGTGAGTGGGCGAGACATGCTCAAGGGGATCACGATGAAGACCCTGATTGTGTCAGTGGGCGTGGCGACCTTGGTTCTGTTGATTCTGATCTACGCGATCGCCGCGAGTTGAGGAGCACATGGTGCGATTCATTCTGGCGTCCGGGTCTCCGCGTCGGAGTGACTTGCTGACGAAAGCCGGATACCAATTCAAAGTGGAACCGGCCGAGGTGGAGGAGTGGCCGTCGGGGAAGTATCCCTTTCGGAGACTTTGTGTGGCCAATGCCGCATTGAAGGCCAGAGAGGTCTCGCTGCAGCATCCCGAGGCTGTTGTGTTAGGAGCCGACACGCTTGTGGGGTTGGGAGGAGAAGTCATGGGGAAACCGCGTGATATCGTGGAGGCGGGGTGCATGCTGGAGCGGTTGTCAGGGCGGGTGCACGAAGTATGCACCGGCGTGTGTGTGCGTTGCGGGGCGGAGGAGTGCGTCTTCTTTGAGGTGGCCTGGGTGCGGTTCCAGAGGTTCGGGAAAGATGTCATCAAGGACTACACGCAGCGGGTCAACGTGATCGACAAGGCAGGAGCCTACGCGATCCAGGAGCACGGGGAGATGCTGGTGGATAAGGTGGAGGGATCCTGTGACAACGTGGTGGGCTTGCCGATGGTGCGGGTGGCGGACGAGTTGGAACGATTCGGGGTCCTGCCGTGCAGGACTTGATCGTGAGAAGGGAGTTTCAGTCCTGACCACGCGGTGGCGAGTCCGGGAATTGAGCGGGGGGACAAGTTGGGAATTGGTTAAGGAGCGGGATTGTGGGAAATATGGAGCGTGAGCACGGTGCCAAGGTATCCCCTGATCCTGAATCCGAGGGCTCGAAGTGAGCGGGCGCGGCGGGCGCGGCACTTCGTGATGGAGCATGCGACGCGATTTGCGATTTATGCCACCAACAGCGCGGAGGAGGCGGCGGAACTGGCACAGCGTTTTTCCGAGGCGGGAGAGGCTATCGTGGTGGCGGCGGGTGGAGACGGCACGCTAAATGCCGTGGTGGGGGGGTTGAGCGGTTCAGAAACCGTGTTGGGAATCCTGCCCACGGGAACGATGAATGTTTTTGCGCGTGAACTGAACATTCCCTTCGGGCATCTGGCGGGAGCGCTGGAGGTGATCGATGCGGGGCATGTGAAGGAAGTGGATCTCTTTGAGATGGAGGGTACGCCCTTCGTGCAGATGGCGGGGGTGGGCTTCGATGCGCAGGTCATCGAGGAGACCACGAGCGAAGCGAAGCGGCGACTGGGACCGCTGGCGTATATTCTCTCGGCGGTCAAGGTGCTGGGATCCAAGCCTCCACGGATGAAGGTTCATTTTGACGAGGGGCATGTCGTGGAGGGGGCCTGTGTCCTGCTGGGCAACGGGGCGCTCTATGGGGGACAGTTACGACTTTTCGGAAAGGCGAACAACGCAGACGACCTCCTGGATGTCCTGGTCTATAAGGAAGCTGGTTACAAGGCGGCCCTGAGGTCGCTGGGGACGGTGGCGCGGGGAGGCTTCGAGGCGGATGGCAAGGTGGTGGAGTATTATCAGACTTCCGGCCTTGCCGTGGAATGTGACCGGGAGGTTCCAGTGGAGGTGGACGGCGAATTGTGGGGCCGGACCGGACGGGTGGAGTTCAAGGCCATGACCGAGAAGTTGCGTGTCCTGGCCCCGGAGGAACGGGGGAAGAACTGGTGGGAGCAGATGCTGGCGAATCTTACCCCGGGAGCCAGTTGATAGTGGTGGCGGAGATCAAATTAGCCTTCCCCTTCCGGAGGGATATCCCAGAATCGTGATGCAGTGAAGTCCAGGCTTGATGATCTCTTTGAGTTCGCGTGTGGCGAAGTGAGGGATGAGGACTTCCGGGCCTTCTGTCGCGAGGACCCGGGCGACATGAGCTACGTGGATCTGTGCAGCGGGGTGCGCTCCCGGAAGGAGATCCCCGACGTGGTTGATCCGGAATGGTTCGAGGTCTTCGGAATGGCCCAGCGGGGGAGTCCGGAGCAACCGTCGCAGGAGGGCCGTTTCGTACGCTTCAAATTGTTTTGCGGGGCGGTGGCGGCGAAGTTCCTTCTCAAGGAGCCGGGCCTCGATCCGGTGGTGATCGTCAATTATGTCTGCTGCTCTCTGGTGCAGTCTGCGCGGTCGATGGCGGACCGTGGGTTGACATCTATTTTACTGGATGTGTTTCCGGCCCTGGCAAAGGAGATGGAGGATTACCGGGCACCGAGTGGCTGGGTGGTCCAGGAGTATCCCTTCTGCCTGCTGGCAGGGATGTTGATGGCGGAGGATCTGCAGAACTACGAGTGGTCGGCGAAACTGGCGGCACGGTTGGTGAAGGCGGAGGAGCAGGTGAGAGAAGAGAGCTTTTTCCCCGGGCAGGAGTTTCTGCTCGGTCTGACAAACTATGATTCCCTGCACCGGGAATGGCTTGAGTTGGCCGAATCCCTGGAGAACCCGGAGAAGGACGAAACGGTGGATTCGGTGAAGGCCCTGTTAGGGGGCGTGGAGAAGTGGCGGAACCAGGATTGAGAATGCCGGATTTCGTGATGGGGGAGCACCTGCAGGTGGAACCAGAAATTCCTGTGGTGAGGGTCTAACCGCCGGCGGCGAGGACGATGATTTCCACCCGGGCTCCCTCGGAGAGGGCGGTGGAGTTGTGATCGCCACGGGGCAGAGCCTGGCCGTCCAGTTCTGTCACCACGGGCTTGTGTGCGAGGTCCAGAGACTCAAGGAGGTCGGCGACGGTGGCCTGGCATTCGAGGGTGTGCGCCCTGCCGTTGAGGATAATCTGCATCTCGGAGGGGAAAGAATCAGGCCGGGGCAGGCGCAAGGATTTCACGGTCCCAATCTTTCCAGACGGGATCGAAGCCCTGGCTGCGGAGTTGATCAGCAACGGCTCCGGGTGGACGGTCGTCGTCTATTTCAAACTGTGGAGTGGCCCGGGCCTGGGAGCAGTCGGTCGTTTGCTCTGTGGGATCGAGTTCAACCCGTCTTCCCCTGATGGTGTAGTGGAGGTCATCTGCG